>JALHPW010000189.1:7052-8472 GCA_022842255.1 Saprospiraceae bacterium
GGATTTCCCAGTGCCTGCTTGTTTATTTTGAAATAATCGGACTTTGGGATATTGCCGATGTTGTTGACCATTTCGCTTTTGAGTGTTCCAAGAGTAGGCCAGTCGAAGGCGGGGACGGGCATCAACTTGGCCTGGGGCTGGTTGCCACATACCGCACCCTCGGAGTAGATGATTTTTATGGTGTTTCCTTTGGGTGTGGTGAGTACGGTGACGGATTGCGCTTTGCCCTCACCTGGGTTAAAAAACAGGTAGCACAGCAGCGCGGCCAGCACCCCAGCATTTTTGTAAAAGTTGAATAAGATTCTCATTGTTAGCATTGTTTGTTTGTGTGAATGTTAGCAGTAATGGATTCCTTCCGGAACTGCGACAAAGGTGTGGGCAGGGTGGGGCGGCGGGCGGGTAATTGCGTTTCAAAAGCAGGTAATCTTGTGCCATACGCACAAAAAAAACGGGTAATTTCGTTGCATGGAACGAAATTACCCATCAGGTAAATTATTGATTGTCAGTTATTTGCGGGTTGTGCTCGGTGCTTCCCCAAATTCCTCCTGATACAATTTTGAAAAATAGGAAGGGTCTTTAAAGCCCACTTGCCAAGCGGCCTCAGCCACATTGGCGGCACCGCTTTCAAGCAAAGTCTTGGCCTTATGAAGCCGGTGCGAGCGGATGAGGTCGGAAGGTGCAATGTCGGTCAGAGCCTTCATTTTACGGAACAGCTGCGAGCGGCTCATGCCGATTTTCTGGCAAAGTTGGGGCAGTCCAAAATCCTCCTCGGGGTAATGCCCTTCAATGACCGCGCGCACCTTTTGGAGAAAAGCATCCTCTATTTCCGCGGCAACTGCAGGCGCCGTGTGCGTTTCCGGAGCCAGTATTTGTTGCTGGTATTTCAACTGCAGTTTCCGCCGCGTTTCCAGCAGATTATCCGCAATCACCAACAACTCCTCCTGGTGAAAAGGCTTGGAGAGATAAGCGTCGGCTCCTTTGCGCAGACCGGTGAGTCGGCTTTGCACATCGGCTTTGGCCGTAAGCAGGACGATGGGAATATGGCTCGTGCGCTCGTCGTTTTTCAAAGCTTCCACTACTTCAAAACCATCTTTGAATGGCATCATCACGTCGCTCACGATGAGGTCGGGTATAGTTTCGAGGGCTTTTTCGATGCCTGCCTGACCGTTGTAGGCGAAATCGAGGTGGAATTGATCTTTAAGACAAACATTAAGGTATTCCACCACATCCGGATTGTCTTCGATCAAAAGCACCGTTTGTGTAGCGAGGGGTTGACTTGAAGTCACCCCCTCGCCATGCGAAGCGCTCTTGGCCGAAGTGCTCTTGACCGGGTGACTCCAAGTCACCCGGTCAAGAGCACTTCGGTCAAGAGCTACCGATTTTTCCTCAAAAGCACTGTTGTTGGTCATAGGCAATTTCA
>JALHPW010000190.1 GCA_022842255.1 Saprospiraceae bacterium
GGTCATCCCAAATTTTATAAATGGATGAATTAAACAGGAAAACAGCAAAACCGGAGAACAGGAAAATGTAAAACCACGCGTTTGGATCGCGAATTGGGCATGAATTTAAGGCTATTTCGATAGCGGGCTTCTTGATTTTGCGGTTTTATATTTTCCGGTTCTCCTGTTTTGCTGTTTTTTTCAAATTTTCCTAAAATTCGGGATGACCCATGTTTGTACGTATCCAATGGCCAATCTTTGAAGGACGATTTCCGTCAAGGATTGGCCATTGGATACACACAATCCCTTAGCTACATTTCAAACCGAAGATGTTTGACCGTAATTCCGTGATTCATCAATTGTTTGAGCGAATCCACCCCAATGGCCAGGTGAGATTTGGCAAAATTGGCAGTCACCAAGCGGTCGCTGGCCTCGGTCTTGACCCCATCGCTGGTCATTGGCATATCACTGACGAGCAGTAATGCACCGGCAGGCATCTGGTTTTTGAAGGCGGCCACAAAAATGGTGGCTGTTTCCATATCAATTGCGATGCAACGCAGGTCGCGGAGTTTGGCTTTGAAGTCCTCCCGGTGTTCCCAGACGCGTTTGTTGGTGGTGTACACTACCCCCGTCCAGTAATCCCGTTCGTAATCGCGGATGGTGGTCGATACTGCTTTTTGAAGCGCAAAAGCCGGGAGTGCGGGCACTTCTGGGGGCAAATAGTCATTGCTGGTACCTTCACCCCGAATTGCCGCGATGGGAAGGATCAGGTCGCCATTCCGGTTTTTACCCGTTTTGAGTCCACCACATTTCCCCAAAAACAAAACTGCTTTAGGCTTGATGGCTTCCAAAAGGTCAATCACCAGGCCAGCATTGGGGCTTCCGATGCCAAAATTGATGATGGTAATCCCTTCAGCGGTAGCCGCTTGCATGGGTCGGTCGAGGCCATAAATATTTACCCCGTGCTGGTCGGCAAAATCTTTGACATAGCCACCAAAATTGACCAGCAGGATATACTCACCAAATTGCTCCAGCGCCATCCCGGTATAGCGCGGCAGCCAATCCTTCACAATGGCTGCTTTGGAGGATTTTTCGATGGCGAAATTTTCTTGCCACAATTCGTTGAGTTCTGCTTGCGTGATTTTGCGGGGAGAGGGTTCTTTTTCCATGTATAGTTAAATTTTGTGCTTGCGGTCGTTCACGACGTATGTTTTGGAAAGGCTGTCGTGCCATCCCCGCGTACTTGCCAAAAATGAGAATGGCTCAAATGGGATAAGCCGACAAAGGGAACGGAGGGCTGCTTTTTCCCAGGTCAGGGGGCTTCCGTCCTCGCACACGGCTTTGGTACGCAGGATAAATTTACCAATGGTTTTGCCATTAAAGGCCCCTTCCATGACGGTATAATAGCCAAAGAGCGTCAGGTAAATAAGCAGAAAACCCGATACGTCATTGGAACCATCCTCCTCCAAGGAAGTGGTGGTTACCAATAAAAAACCTGCCAACAACTGTGAAAGGATGCGGTCAATCAGATAGGTCCCAAAGCGTCTTCCACCATCAGCGAGGTCGAGTTCTTCTTCTTGGGGCTCGTCGAGCGGTAAGTCCAGGATTTCGTTTTGCATATTTTGTTGTGTTTTATTGAGGCGAAAGTCTTGTAAAAACCTCGGTTTGAAAAAGAATTTTTGGAAGAAACACGATTTGTGCCCAAGCAGTTTTTCAGGGTTGGGATGCAAATACAAAAACCGTTCTATCTTTCGCCCCATCAATTTCAAACTAAAACTCTTCCTTGTATGGCAAACCTTTGGGTACGAAAACCTCTTTCCCAACTTTTGGCGCAAGCCGCTGACTCAGAAAAAGGCTTAAAACGCACGCTCGGTGCTTGGAATCTTGTGGCCCTTGGCATTGGTGCTATCATTGGCGCAGGCCTGTTTGTGCGCACCGCAGCCGCCGCTGCCGAAGCCGCCGGGCCATCCGTTACACTTTCCTTTATTGTTGCGGCCATTGGCTGTGCTTTTGCAGGCCTGTGTTATGCAGAATTCGCTGCTATGATCCCCATCGCCGGCAGTGCCTACACCTATGCCTACGCTACTATGGGCGAGTTTGTGGCCTGGATTATCGGTTGGGCACTTATTATGGAATACGCCCTCGGCGCTGCCACCGTTTCGGTAGCCTGGTCGGAATATCTAAACAAACTACTGGGAGGGGCCATACCCTATGAATGGTGCCATAGTCCCATGGAAGATGGCATCATGAATGCTCCAGCTTTGATCATTCTGCTTATTCTCACCTTGGTCTTGATTAAAGGCACCCAGGAATCGGCACTCCTGAATGCCGTTATCGTGGCCATCAAAGTTTCGATTGTACTCATCTTCATCGCAGTAGGCTGGCAATATATCAATCCTGCCAACCACACCCCTTACATGATTCCTGAAGGCACTCCTGGCCACGAAGGGATGTTCAAACATGGTTGGGGAGGCGTTTTAGGGGGCGCAGCCATCGTATTCTTCGCCTTTATTGGATTTGACGCCGTATCCACGGCAGCACAGGAAGCCAAAAAGCCAGAACGGGACATGCCCATCGGCATTCTAGGTTCTTTGGCCGTTTGTACGGTGCTGTACATCCTGTTCTCGCACGTACTCACCGGTGTGGCCAACTGGACAGAATTCAAAACAGCTGGTAAAGAAGCATCCGTTGCCTACGCGATTCAGAACCACATGCCAGGGTACGAATGGCTGGCTACCGCAGTCACGGTGGCAATCCTTGCTGGCTTTTCATCCGTGATTTTGGTCATGTTGATGGGTCAAAGCCGCGTTTTCTACTCCATGGCCAACGATGGTTTGATCCCTAAGGTTTTTGCTGAATTGCACCCTAAGTTCCGTACACCGTACAAATCCAACTGGATTCTGTTCTTGTTCGTGGGGGCTTTTGCGGCGTTTGTGCCCGGGAGTATGGCTGGCGATTTGACCTCGTTTGGCACTTTGTTGGCCTTTGTGTTGGTTAGCCTTGGCGTCTTGTTCATGCGCCGCTCCAACCCCGATCAGCCACGGCCATTCCGCACCCCTTTGGTGCCCTTGGTACCTATTCTTGGCGCGGTAATCTGCCTGGGCATGATTGTGGCCATCGATCCATTCACGCTTAAAGCTGCGTTTGCATGGATGATTTTGGGCTTTTTGGTCTATTTTGGGTATAGCCAACGGAATAGCAAGCTTCAAAAATAGTGTAGGGACTGATTTATATCATCGTTTTCAGCGGCTCCAAATCCGTTGTAACGCTATATTTTCGTGGTGTTGAATACGCATCAACATCATGAAACCTAAGTCCTACATATTCGTAAAGGAGGCTGTGTCGGGAGGTTGATGAGTATTTATAACGTTGATTAGGGTTTGTTTTTGTACCCTGAAGGTGGATAATCCTGAACTTTTTGAGTGCAGTTATCAACCTAATCAACTTTATAAACGCTCATCCCCCCCGACACAGCCTCCTTTTTCCTATTCTTAACCTACTAACCTTGTTATCATGCTTGCAAAACTTTTCCTGGACCTTACGGAATATCCGTGGTTCCGCCGTGCCGTTTGGAAACCCATTTACAATCACCTGGCCAAAAAATTTCCCTACGAAAATTGGGTGTTCATGAACTATGGCTACGACCCCATCGACGAACAAGAACGCCCTCCGCTCCAAGAAGCCGATGAGCCCGACCGTTTTAACATACAACTATACCACTTCCTGGCAACCCAAATAGAGATCAAAGGAAAAAAGATGCTCGAAGTGGGCAGCGGTCGTGGAGGGGGTGCCTCCTACATTGCACGATATCTGGCCCCAGCGGAGATTATTGGGATGGATTTGGCCGAAAACGCGGTGGCATTTGCCAATAAGCGCCACCAGGTACCCAATCTCAGCTATGTGGTAGGCAATGCCGAACAGATTCCGTTCCCAGATGAAAGCTTTGACGTGGTCATCAACGTAGAATCGAGCCATGCCTATGGTTCTGTCGAGAAGTTTTTTGCAGAGGTGGCACGGATACTGCGCCCTGGCGGACATTTTCTCATCACCGATATGCGCGACCCCAACAATCTGGACCGTTTTGAAAAACGACTTTTGGGCAGCGGCCTGGAGCTCGTGTCTAAAAAAGTGATAAACCCCAATACCTTGAAATCCATCGAAATGGAAGACGATTTGAAACGAAAGCGGATTCGAGCAGCGGTGCCCCCACGTTACGTGGCATTTTTTGAAGAATTTAGCGGAGTAAAAGGTTCTCAAGTCCAAAAAGACTTTGAAGAAGGCAAACTTATCTACTTTTGGTACGTCCTTCGCAAGAAAGGCTAGCATTAGACCATTTTTGAGTGGTTGATTGGGGTGTAGATTGACGATTGATAGATTACATGATTGTTGATTTTTGAAGGAGGAGATTGACGATTGGAACATCAAAAATCAACAATCATGTAATCTATTAATCGTCAATCCATTAAACTCAGCAAGTTACCCTTCAAACTTCTAAATTATCATCCGTCTCCTTCCCCCATTCGCAACCAACTACTGTATTTTCGCAAATGATCATTTCCGCCATTGTAGCCACCGCCAAAAACAACGTTATCGGAAAAGACAACCAAATTCCGTGGTATTTGCCCGCTGATTTGTCCTATTTCAAAAAGACCACCCTCGACCATCACCTCATCATGGGGCGCAACTGCTTCCACAGCATTGGCAGGCCATTGCCCAAACGGGTCAATATTGTGCTCACGCGCGACCTGTTTTTTGCCGCAGCGGGCGTGTTGGTGGCGCATTCTGTGGAAGAGGCCCTGGGCATGGCTTTCGATGGCGGAGAGGAGGAAGTTTTCATCATCGGTGGCGGTGAAATTTACCGCGAAACCGCCGAGCTCTGGGACAGGATTTACCTCACTGAGGTAGATTTGGAGGTGGACGGAGATGTTTTTTTCCCTGAAATCGAGGCTACCGAATGGACCGAGCTTTGGAGCGAAGCCCACCAGCCCGATGAGAAGAACGAATGGGCCTACACATTTCGGATTTTGGAGCGAAAACAGGAGGATTGAATTGCCTCAAAAATTTCGGCCCAACTCTTTGGAAAAAAAACCTGCCTTTTTTTATACTTTTGCACCCGAAATTTGTGGAGCGGGTTGGGATTTTAGGATATTTGGATATCGATTTTGTGCCGGAAGAAGGTGTTGAACAGGTTCAATGTCTTAATGCCCAAAAATCTCGATTTCCCCGCATATCCTTCCCGAACTCCGGTTTCGTAATAAATCGTGCTTTACACACACCAATCAAGTCTGGTTTTTTGACACATGGAAAAGAAGCGACTGCTCCTTATCACGCAAGAACTCGCACCCTACACTGAGGGCACCGACATTTCTGAACTCGTGGGGAAACTTCCCAAATTTTTTGCCGATCAAGGTTATGAACTCCGCATCCTCATGCCGCGTTTTGGTGTGGTGAACGAGCGACGCCACCGCCTCCACGAGGTGGTGCGACTCAGTGGGATGAATATCATTGTAGACGACGACGATTACCCATTGCTCATCAAGGTAGCCTCTCTGCCCGGCTCACGCCTCCAGGTCTACTTCCTTGACAATGAGGAGTTTTTTAAACGCAAGATGGTGTTTGAGGACGAAAAAGGACAACCTTTTGAGGACAATGCCGACCGCGCCGCTTTCTTTTGCAAAGGCGCCATCGAAACGGTAAAAAAATTCGGTTGGCCACCAGATTATGTGATGTGCCAAGGTTGGATGACCAGTTTGTTGCCACTCTACCTGCGCACAGCCTACAAAACGGAGCCGATTTTTGCCAACGCACAAATTATTTATGGAGCCTACGACACCCCACGGGAGCGTGAGGGCGGCGAACGTTTCCTCCAAAAAGCGGCCATCAACAACCTGACCAAGAAACACCTCGAACCATTTCGAGATGGGGAAGGCATTTCTATGCACAAAGGGGCCGCACATTACGCCGATGCGGTGATTATCGGCAGCGAATCGTTGGATACCAGCGTTCCGTACCTGTCCGTTGCGGGCGACAAACCGGTACTCCCTTGGCAACCAATCGAAGAAGCCCTTCCAGGTTACCTCGAGTTTTTTAAAAGCCTCACAGAAGGGGTTCCGGCTTAATCTGCCTGTGCCTGCCCTGCGGCAGGTAAGGTTTATTGGGAATTAGCTCACTGGTTTATTCGTGACCGATGGTTTGGCAACTAGGGTTGAGGCAACTATTTTAAAAAATTTACTCTGCCCTACCCAACCAAACCGCACTTCAATCAGTCACCAATAAACCAGTAGCCCAATAAACCAATCACCACTACACATCACCATAAACATGAAGCAAAAACTCCCGGCATTCGCCGGCTTTCTCCTTGCAGCCCTCGTCATCTGGGCCAGTTGCAAAAAACCAAGCCCATTGGGTGCCGATTTGGTCGGTGCTGGATATGATGACTACGTATTTACCGATACCATCACCGTACGATGTACCGTGGAGCGTGAGGACAGTTCGCTGACCTCTGACCGCAGTTCTACCGCAGAGTATTTTTTGTGCGGCGAACTCAATGACCCAACGTTTGGCAAATCATCCTCCGATATTTATGCGCTGATGCTGGGCCAAAACCTTAACCCAGGATTTGATACCACCCAGGCATTTGACAGTATCGTGCTCTACCTGTGCTACGCATCTGCCGGCACCTATGGCGATACGCTTTTGCCCCAAACCCTTCGGGTACTCCGGGTGGATGATGGCAGTTTGATCAGCGGGTCGAAGGATTATTATTCCAACCAATCCCTACCCGCTTCGACCGAAATTGGTCGGGTCGAAAACTTTTACCCAAAACCGAACAAGCAGGACAGCCTCTTTGATGGCATCAAAGGCACTTATCTAAGGGTAGTGTTGGACCCCGCTTTTGGCCAGGAGCTGTTTAACCTGGATAGCGCTTCGTACTCGGTCGATTCAACTTTTCACCAGAAACTAAGGGGGTTGAAAATCGTAACCTCAACCAACGGCGCTGCACCTGGAGCCATGCTGGCATTCGACCTGAACAATAGCTCCTTGAGCAGAATGCGGCTCTATTATCACGAAAAAGCAGATACCTCTGCCAAGAAATTCGACTTCTTTTTTGAAGGAGCCAACAAATTCAATCATTTCGAGCACGACCATTCTGGGACTGCCGCTGGGCAGTCCATTGACTTTCAATATGCCGATGAAAGACTCTATACACAAGGCATGGAAGGCCTGCGGTTCAAGATAGAGTTCCCTTATGCTAATTTCCTGAACGATATTGCAGTGAATCAGGCGCAACTCGTACTTACTGTGGCCGAAGAAACGCCTTATCTCGCCCCGGCAAGTCAGTTGTTTTTGACCCAATTACTCCCTGATACCACCTTTGCGGTAACCAGCGATGTATTGTATTCATTTGGGTCTAACCTAACAGGTGGTTTCACCAGTTTTGGAGGGTCGCCCAAAAAAGTGGTGGACAATGGCACCACTGTTACCCGGTACCGGCTCACTATGAGCGAGGTGTTCCAACACATAGTGGACGACGACAACAGTACCGATACTAAAAACCGAACGGTCTATTTGGGTGTTTACCCACGTAGTCGGACGGCCGGAAGAGCCGTTTTTTACGGTCCGGAAAGTTTGACATTCCCTGCCAAAGTGGAATTGACATACACTAAAGTGCAATGAAGTGATAAAGTGATGGAGTGATAAAGTGATTTAGGGCACGTACCCCATCACTTTATCACTTTATCACTTTATCTCTTTATCACTTCATAACTCCATCACCTCATCCCTCCATATCATGTGTGGAATCGTTGGCTACATAGGTCCAAAAAAAGCTTACCCTATCCTGATCAAAGGCCTTACCAGGCTTGAATACCGCGGCTATGACAGCGCAGGCGTTGCCCTGCAAAACGGTTCGCTTCGGGTTTACAAAAAGAAAGGGAAGGTGGCCGAACTCGTTGAGTTTGCAAAAAACCAGGACACCAGCGGCAATGTTGGCATGGGCCATACCCGTTGGGCTACCCACGGCAGGCCCGACGATACCAATGCGCACCCACATACCAGTACCAGTGGACGACTGGTGTTGATACACAACGGGATTATTGAAAACTATGCCGTGTTGAAAAGTGCATTGCTCCGACACGGGTACACGTTTAAAAGCGAAACGGATACCGAAGTGCTGGTCAACCTCATCGAAGAGGTTCAAAAACAAGAAAATCTACCCATAGAGGAAGCAGTACGACAGGCACTAACGCAAGTCCACGGAGCATACGCCATTGTGGTAATGGACCGCGACGACCCGCAAAAAATCGTAGCCGCCCGTCGATCTAGCCCACTTGTGATTGGCATTGGTAAAGGCGAATTCCTGATTGGTTCCGATGCTACCCCCATTGTAGAGCACACCAAGAATGTGGTATACCTAGAGGATGAACAAGTGGCTACCTGTGTCCTCGGTAAAGAATTGAGTATCAAGACGCT
>JALHPW010000191.1 GCA_022842255.1 Saprospiraceae bacterium
TGGCATACAGAAATTTCTTTTTCAGAATGGGCATTTGTTTCACCAATAGGTCCTTTTGAACGATGGGGTAAATTTTCCCGTCCTCCATGTAGGAAACGATAGGGTCAAGTGTGCCGTTATTGTCAAAATCCTTGGCATAACATAAAAATGGCGCAGTGGGGCTGGCTGTAAAGCGGGTGTTTAGCCCAAGATTCCCCGTCACCAAATCGAGGTCGCCATCCTTGTCCAAATCGGCCAAGACCAGCCGATTCCAAAATCCATTGGTTTTGGCCAAGCCAAACTGCTCTGTAACGTTCTCTAATCGACTGTTTTTCAATTGAAATACCGATATGGGCATCCACTCCCCAACTACTATGAGTTCTTTCGCTCCATCACCATTTAAATCGCTCCAGTCCAGATCGGTGACCATCCCACAGCGTTCAAATGCGCCTCCTACCTGACTTGTTACATCCGTAAATTTCCCTTGGTTGTTTTGCAATACCACACTGCGCGGTGTAAGCGGCCAGTTTTTGGGAATCATGCGCCCTCCAATGAATAGGTCCAGGTCGCCATCCCCATCGTAATCGTGCGAGCTGGTGCGAAGCCCAAGTTCCCTAAAAGTCGGCAAGGCTTGTTCCGAAATGGAAAAATTGCCTTTGCCATCGTTCAAATACAAACGACACTGCCAGGCAATATCAGCGTTGGCATCGGGGCCGCCGCTCACCACAAAAAGGTCGAGGTCCTGATCGCCATCTGCATCGAAAAAATGGCCTTCATGGTCTTCATATCGTTTCTCAGCCTCCATCAACGCAATTGAAGTTGCCTGAAATTTGCCTCCCGGGGTTTGCAGATAAATTGCCCCCGCATGGTCAAAACTATTTCCGATAAAAAAGTCGTCCAACCCATCTTTGTTCAAATCCCCTTGGCTCAAAATAGGCCCTAGGTCAGTCAAAGTCCAAGGGGCCAGCAACCAGGTTTCAAAGTCGTTGAACGGGTTTTCTATATGCCTGAATTGGATGCCGGCACTGCCAATTTCTTTTTCGGCAAAAAGCGTTTGGGTGTCCTGCACCTTTGGCGCCAAGTGGGCAATATATCCAGAGGCGTCCGCCCAGTTTAGGCGCAAACGCTGATTGGCAGGCACATTGGTCAAGGTTTGGGTTTTCCCATCGGGCCAACGAACGGTTACCTTGTCTACCTGTTGGGCTCCCCCTAACCCAAAATGGACCAAATGCTCCACAGAGGAAAACACCCCCCGGTTTGGGTTGATTTCCTGATACTGTGTTTTGCCTTGATACTCAATCAAAACAGAGGCCCCAACGGCATAAGGGTTGACCGGCGCGCCTTGAAGTTTGGCTTGTAAGAAATTGCCGCCTCCTTGCTCCTTGCCCAGGTTTTTATAAATAAATGCCGGTTCTTCCAGATTATTGACCACCATATCCAGATCACCGTCCGCATCCAAATCCGCCCAAACACTACCGCAAGACCAGGATGGTTTCATGGTCATCCAATCCCCGCTCTTGTCTTCAAACTGCCAGTTTCCCTTATTTTGGTAGACATAGTTGCGTACCTTGTAGGTCGGGATTTTACTGATAAAATCAAGTACCTCCTTCTTGTTCTCTTTCGCGGCTTTTAGTCCGGCTGGCTGTACAAAATCGGTATAGTCACGATTGGTAACTTCCCGCCGGTATCCATTGCTAATGTGAAGGTCTTTAAAGCCATCGTTGTCCAAATCAGCAAACAGGCAGCTCCATGCCCAGTCGGTTTTGTACACCCCCGCCAGGCAAGCAATGTCGCTGAAGGTGTTGTTCCCATTGTTTCGTTGCAGCACATTGCGTGCAACCGGAGGGAAATAACCATGTTGGACAATGGAAAGGTACCTGCTAAGTGTATTGGTGGTTATCAAACTTTTTTGTCGCTCGTTGTTGGCTGGCAACATATCCAATGCCACCAAATCCATTCGTGCATCGTTGTCGATATCCCCCCAATCTGCTCCCATCGTGGTCATGGAGCTATGGCGAAAATAACGGCTGATTTGTTCCGTAAAGCCACCTTTTTGATTGTTGATGTACAAATTGTCTGGCTGAACAAAGTCGTTGCCAATATAGATGTCCGGCCAGCCGTCGCAATTCACATCGGTCACGGATACGCTCATTCCAAAGCCAAAGTTTTGGATTCCGGCCTGCTTGGAAATGTTGACAAATTTTCCCCCATCGTTCCGGTAAAACTGGTCGGAATCGTACGGGATTTTTGGGTCCAGGTCTGGAACGATGGTTTTGCCATCCGGGGCATGCTTTAGCCGCAACTCATGGGCGGCTTCCAACTGGGTAGGGTGGTTCAACAAATAGCAATCCAAATCCCCATCCAGGTCATAGTCAAAAAAGGCCGCGCTGGTCAGTGGGCCGGTGTCGTTTAGGCCATATTCTGCCGATTTTTCGGTAAAACTGATATTGCCAGCACCTGTATTTCCATTGTTAATAAACAGTTTGGCCGAGCGGCTGCCATCTTTATTTAGTCCGGCCCTGCATACAAACAAATCCAGCCAACCATCCGCATTGACATCTGCCGCAGCCACGGCCGTGTCAAACCCGTCTTCGCTGCCAACACCTGCCGCATCGGTAATATCCATGAACTTGAAGTTACCCTCGTTCAAATACAGTCGGTTTTTGCCAGTGGTGCAGATAAAATATAGGTCAGGGAGGTTGTCGTTGTTAAAGTCGGCCACTGCCAAGCCCCCGCCATTGTATTCGTTGATGTATCCAAGGACGTTTTGCTCCTCGGTCTCAATGATTTGGTTTTGGAAATCAATGCCGGTCTCCGATGGTGAAAGTAACTCCAACCGAGGATTTCGGGCCGTCAGGGTAGGCTCTTCCCCAGAAGCGTCGGCCAATGAGCTGCTTACGGAAGGGGTTCGAATCACCCAAAAATATACCAAGACACTGGCTAGCAACCCTAGCCCGAGGGCCCATAAAACAAAGCGTCTGCGGTTGGGTGTATTGGGTTTCTCTTGAAGTGCTTTTGAGGTGCGCTTAGTCTTGATTGCCATAAGTTACGGTACTAGATAGCGGTTACCGCCGCGTTGTTTTCATGCGTTCGAGATGCGCCATTATCTCTTTTCAAAAAGTTGAATTTTTTCGTTGTTGTTGGCGACTACTATTTTTTGCCTTCCCGCGTTTCCTTTTAACAAAATCAAATCGCGAGCCTCCACACTTGCCCAAAAACCGCTCATGAGGTTGTCCAGCCAACTGAAATTCCCTTTCCCATCCCCAAGCAACAAAATTCCGTTTCCTGAATCACAGGGGTTGGTCTCCACCTCAAAACCATATTTGTTCCCCGCCATCAGGAGGTCCAAGTGGCCGTCGCCATTAAAATCTTCGCATATAATGCCTTGAACTGGAGCGGCTTGTGCTTGCATTGGCAGGCTCCTGCGTATAAACTTGCCCCCTTGGTTCTCCCACCAACAAGTCGAAAAATCATAAATCGCCAAATTGAGCGCTGCATCCAAATCTTTTTGTGGCCACACGTCGCTCATGGTAGCATTCGCATAGTCTACGGAATACAGAAACTTCTTTTTCAACACGGGCATTTGCTTAAGCAACACCTCTTTTTGAACCAAGGGGTAGATTTTCCCTTGTTCCGAATAGGCGACAATGGGGTCGAGTGTACCGTTGTTGTCAAAGTCCTTTGCATAGCAATAAAATGGCGCTTCCGGACTGGCGGTAAACCGGGTGTTCAACCCAAGGTTGCCTGTTACCAAGTCTAGGTCACCATCCTTATCCAAATCTGCAAGGGCCAACCGATTCCAGAAACCATTGGTTTTGGCCAAGCCAAATTGTTCCGTAACGTTCTCCAATCGTTTGTTTTTCAATTGAAATACCGACACGGGCATCCATTCCCCTACCACCACGAGTTCTTGCTGTCCATCGCCGTTTAAATCGCTCCAGGCCAAGTCCGTGACCATGCCACAGCGTTCAAAATCCCCTCCCACCTGACTTGTGACATCCGTAAACTGTCCATTGTTGTTCTGTAAAACCACGCTGCGCGGCGTAAGCGGCCAGTTTTTAGCAATCAATCGGCCACCAATGAAGAGGTCCGGGTCGCCATCACCATCATAATCGTGTGAGGTGGCGCGTAGTGCAAGTTCTTTAAAAACAGGTAACCCTTGCTCTGATCTGGAAAAATTGCCCTTCCCATCATTCAAGTACAGCCGACACTGCCAGGCTAAATCGGAATTGGCATCCGCGCCCCCACTCAAAACCAACAAATCGAGGTCACGGTCGCCATCGGCGTCAAAAAAATGTCCCCCGTGGTCTTCGTATTTTTTGTCTTTTTCAAAAACTGTCACTGAACTTGGCTTGAATCCTCCCGCAGGGGTTTGCAGGAACACCCCAGTGCTGTATCCGGTCGCATTGCCCACAAAAAAATCTTCCAAACCATCCCCATTTACATCCGCTTTGGCAGCAATGGGGCCTAAATCTGTAACGGTCCAGGGGTATAATACCCAGGTTTCAAAATCGGTGGTGGGGTTTTCCCGATGTTCAAAATTGACTCCAAGGGCACTGGCGTTTTTTTCTGAAAACAGGGCTTGGCTGTTGACTGCAGGAGGCGCAAGGTGTACCACATACCCCGAAGCATCTGTCCATTTTAGTTGTAGCCTTTGGTTGGCCGGCACATTTTCCAGGACCTGGAATTTTCCATCTGGCCATCTAACCGTCAGTCGGTCTACTTGGGCGGATTGCCCCAGCCCAAAATGTATGAGGTGTTCTACGGAAGAGAAGATGCCGTGGTTCGGGTTGAGTTCTTGATATTGTTTAATACCTTGATATTCAATGAGAACGGAGGCGCCAACTGCAAATGGATTGACGGGGTTGCCCATTAATTTGGCTTGCAAATAATTGCCGCCGTTTTGTTCCCGGGTGAGGTTTTTGTATACAAAAGCAGGGTCTTCCAGGTTGTTGACCACCAAATCAAGGTCGCCATCGGCATCAAAATCGGCCCAAGCCCCGCCGTTCGACCAAGAGGCGGGCATGGTCATCCAGTCCCCGCTTTTATCCTCAAACTGCCAATTTCCTTTGTTTTGATACACGAAATTGCGCAATTTGGAAACGGACATCTTGTCTACATAGGCCATCAATGACTGGTCTTCCCGTGTTAGGATTTTGGAAATCTCCGGCCCTACAAACTCCTGGAAATCACGTTCGGTCACTTCCCTCCGATACCCGTTCGCTATATGGAGGTCGCGCAGGCCATCGTTGTCGAGGTCCACCAACAGGCTGCTCCAGGACCAGTCGGTTTTGAACACGCCCGCAAGGCAGGCCACATCGCTAAAACTTCCGTTTCCGTTGTTGCGTTGCAATACGTTGCGGGCTACGGGCCGCTGCAATCCATGTTGCACAAAAGTGGTATAACGGCTGAGCGAATTGGTGTTTTTAAGCAGCTTTTGCCGATTATTGGTGGCTGGGAACATATCTACCGCAAAAAAATCCACCAAGCCATCATTGTCAAAATCACTCAGGTCTGCCCCCATTGTACTCATAGAGGTGTGCCGCATATAGCGTTTAATATCGTCCGAGAAGCCTCCTTTCTTATTGTTTATGAACAAGTTATCAGGCTGAACAAAATCATTTCCAACATAAATATCCGGCCAACCATCGTAGTTGAGGTCGCTCACCGATACGCTCAAGCCAAAGCCAAAATTTTGGATGCCCGCCTTTTTGGAAACATTGGTGAATTTAACGCCTTGGCCATTGGAAGGGCCCTCATTTTGGTAAAGGTTGTCTGAATCGTGCTCCAGTTTGGGGTCTAAATCAGGAACCTGTGTTTTCCCATCGGGACCATATTTGAGGGTGAGCCGATTCGCATGATACAATTCAGTTGGGTGGTTGATCACGTAGCAGTCGAGGTCGCCATCCAGGTCATAATCAAAGAAGTTAGCCCCAGAACAAGGTCCGCGGTCATCCAGCCCATATTCCGAAGCGCGTTCGGTAAAGGTGGGTGTAGCTTGGTTTGTACTACCATTGTTGATGAAAAGTCGCGCCGAGCGCCCAGCTTGGTCTGGCCCAGCCCTACAAACATACAGATCCAGCCAGCCATCCGCATTCACATCAACTGCGGTCGCAGCGGTTTCAAAACCATCCTCGCTGCCTACACCGGCAGCATCGGTTACATCCACGAATTTGAAATTGCCTCGGTTTAGGTACAGTCGGTTCTTACCGTTTGAACACACAAAATAGAGGTCTGGCAAATTGTCCTGGTTGAAATCTCCAACCGCAACCCCACCACCATTGTATTGGTTGATGTTCTTCAGCACGTTGTGTTTGGCGTCTTCCAGGATTTGGTTCTTGAAATCAATCCCGGTTTCTTCCGGCGACAGCAATTGGAGGCGCGGATTCTTGGCCGTCAAGGTCGTTTCTGAGACGGTTTGCTGTGTATATCCTGCTTTTTGGCCCTTTTTGCCTCGAAGGGCAAACCAGTAATACGCAGCAAAGGCCAGTAACAGCAGGCCAATCCCGCCCAACCAATACTTTCGGCGCGACGAGGAAACCACCTGCTTGGATGGCGTGGACTGGGTATTGGCCGCAGGACGTTTTGCTTTTTTGCTCATTTCAGTAAAAACAGTTTCTGCGAATTAGGAGTTAGCCTTTCAGGTTCAAAGTTACTTGGGTGACCACATTGACCACATTCCTCAAATTAACCACATTCATCGGTAAATTTGCAAAGGGCTATTGTTGTTAGCCACCACAAAAGTTTTTTTCCCACCAGCTCCTTTGAGCATCACCAAATCTCGGGCTTCCCGCATGGCCCAAAAGCCACTTTGCAAGTTATTCACCCAGGTGAAATTGCCTTTTCCATCGCCAGCCAGGAACACCCCGATGCCCGCATCGTAACGTCCACTTTCCACTTCCAGGCTATATTTATTGCCGGCCATCAACAAATCGATATGGCCATCCCCATTGAGGTCGTCAGCCACAATTCCTTGAATAGCAGAGGCTTGTGCTTGGCGAGGCAAGCTGTGCCGCACAAATTTGCCGTTTTGATTTTCCCACCAGCATGTTTCCAGATCGTAAGCTACCAGATGGAGTGCAGCGTCCAGGTCTTTCTTCGGCCACACTTGATCAATGGTTGCTGCGGCATATTCTTTGGCGTATAAAAAGCGCTTCTTAAGACTAGGGATTTGTTTTACAATCGCGTCTTTTTGTGCCAGCGGATAGTTTTTGCCCTCCTCATACATGGTCATAATGGGGTCGAGGGTACCATTGTTGTCAAAATCTTTGGCATAACAGCCCAATGGTTCTGTAGCAGAGGCTGTAAAACGTGAATTCAAACCGAAATTCCCGGTTACAAGGTCTAAATCGCCGTCCTTGTCCAAATCCTCCAAAGCCATCCTAAACCAAAGCCCATCGGTTTTTTCCAAGCCAAACTTGGCCGTCACATTGCTTAATTTGCCGTTTACAAGCTTAAACACGCTGATTGGCATCCATTCACCCACCACCACCAATTCGGCCTGTTTGTCATTGTCCAGATCGGCCCAAGCCAGGTCCGTAACCATGCCACACTGGGCAAAGTCGCCTCCCACTTGATTGGTGACATCAGATAGGCGATTGCGGTCGTTGCGGAGGACATAACTGGGCGGTGTGATTGGCCACCTGCTGGGGGTAATGCGGCCTCCCACAAACAAATCCTGGTCGCCATCATTGTCAAAATCATGCGCCGTCACGCGCAAACCTACACTGCGTATATCAGGCAAATTAGCAGGTTTGACTCGGCCAAAACTCCCTTTTCCATCCATATTCAGGTACAAACGCCCTTGCCAGGCCACCGCCGATTGGTTAGGTACGGACTCTGCGCCACCACTCACCACGTACAAGTCCTGGTCGCCATCCAAGTCAAAGTCAAAGAAGACAGCTCCGTGGTCTTCATAGGCATTGTCGGCAGCCCAGAGGTTTGGACTCGTAATTAAAAAGCGCCCGTCTGGGGTTTGCAAATAAAGGCCAGCCGGTGCATTAAAGGTATTGCCCACAAAAAAATCCTCCAACCCATCGCCATTGGCATCCCCTTTGGCAGTGATAGGCCCTAGCTCGCTTTCCATCCATGGAACGAGTGGAAAACTCTCAAAATCGTTGTATTTATTTTCAAAATGTACAAATGTAACTCCTAAGGAAGGAGCAGGCACCTCGGTCAGCAAAGTGTTGTTGAATCCTCCTGGAGGTGGCATCAGGGAGGCGATGTTGCCCGATGCATTTTGCCAATCCAACTGGAGACGCTGGTTGGCAGGCACATTTTGAAAGGTTTGGGTTCTTCCATCGGGCCAACGCACGCTTAGTTTTTCAACCTGCGAAACTTGCCCCAGCCCGAAATGAATCAAATGTTCCGAACAGGAGAAAATGCCCCGATTTGGGCTGATTTCCTGGTATTGCTTCTGTCCGTTCGCGTATTCGATG
>JALHPW010000192.1 GCA_022842255.1 Saprospiraceae bacterium
CCAGTGGCCGAGTAATCGGTTGATTGGTTGACTGGAGATTGGTTAATTCGAGGACATTGGCTTGAGCACTCGAATTAACCAATCACCAGTCAACCAATCAACAATCAACCAATCACCACCCTTAGGTTCGCCCAACCTTTTTCCGTCTGGATTTGTAGGTGATACACACCAGCTGGGAGATGCTTGAGGTCAAATGGAATCAGGTTCTCGCCTTTAACCACCTGTATTTTTTCTCGGTGTACTTCCATACCCAGGGTATTCAAAATAGATACTCGGGCGGGTAGGTTTTCTTGTGCGGAAATATTCAATCGGAATTGTCCGTCGTTTGGATTGGGGGAAAGTGCAAATTTCCAGCCGGCGTCTTCCAGATTTTGGGTGCTGACAATTACTACCGATATGGTTTCCGTAAATGAAACGGTATCGCAAATCCCCAATACAGTTAGCCCAACCGTGTAATCTCCAGAGGAATCCACCTCAAACACAAAGGGGCTGGTATCTGTTCCAAGGGGCGATCCTCCATCCAATGTCCAATAAAAAGAGAGGGCATTTTGGGTAAAATTCGTGCAGACAATGCTATCGCCCATTACCTGAAGCTCATAAGAAGCATTGGTGAGTCCGGGTTGTACCAACACGGAGAAAATATCCACTAAATTGTTGGTCCCTACCTCATTTTCCACAATCAACGTAGCGAAATATTCGCCTGGAACAGCATAGGTAACCGTTGGAGCTGGGTCAAAGGACTCAGAAGGAGCGCCACCAGGGAAAAACCAATGCCAGCTATCCACATGGTCAGCACTGGTCACCACGACTTGAACGGTCAGTGGAGCACAACCAGCATTGGGTTCAGCATAAGCAAACGCGACCGGCAATGCGCCCGCAATTTGCACGATTTGAGAAAGCGTATCCGAACCACAGTCATTGGTGGCAATAAGGCGCACCACGTAAGTACCCGCATTTTCATACAGATGGAAGGATGGGAACGAAGTCCCACTAGCCGTTTGTCCATCCCCGTAATCAATCACGTAATTCGTCACACTTCCAGTAGTCAGGCTCACAATGGATGCCCCCCAGGCCCCAGCAGGAGTCGCCGTGAAGACGGTGGTGGGTGGTTCGCTGCAAAGAAAGCAGGAAACCCCATTGTCATTACAAAACATGACTTCAAACCCACGGACCGTACCATTGTCTTCCACCTGGTTGTCGAATACCCGAAGCGTCCAATCGCCAGTTACCGTGCCCGTATTGAAATCTTCCAAGCAGCCTCCTGCAGGATAGTAAATCCCAGTATAGGTGGCAGCTTCGCCCCAGGTTTGGTTGTTATTCCAAACCGCTGAAAAACCAGGGTCTGGGCTGGTTGGGAACCCACATGGCACAAAACCCACATTCCAGGTGGTCATATTGGTAGAACCAAAAAATCCGCTGGGGCCCACCAGCTGAACCGATTGGCCTGCTGGTGAAATAAGCTCCATCGACACATCCCCAATGTATTCATGGTCAAATTCGACCCGAACGCCACAAACGCCTTGCACGGAGGTGGACAAATCATTGTTGTCCGCCGCAACAACCGCAAAGGTGAAATCACCAAAAAACAGGTCTGGGATTTCATTGGGACAGTTATTGCAGCCACAAATGATTTCTTCCAGCGACAATTCATCGGCGCCTGCATCGCGAAGTCCAAGGCGCAAATCACCATCAAAATCATCATTTGGCAAGCCAAAATTCAAAGGCAACGCATTGTGTGCCGCTGAGGCCTCCGAAGCCAGGTGGAAATCGCGCCCGGCGAAGTCAACGAACCCTAAGTCGCCGGAGGATTTTAGGTTTAGGGATTCCGTAAGCGTAGCCAATACGTCAATAAAAATGTATTGAGTGGTATCCGCCTCTCCTTCAAAAATCAGGATGTTCCCTGCTGCTGCAATAAAATTATCGTTTTCATATATAGCTAGCGGCGGACTTTGGGTTGAATGTAGGGTATTGTTTCGAATTACCGTATTAATGGGTTCGCTTTGATTAGGCGTGAATGAAAAGCCATCATAAACCAATGGATGAGCGATAACATCCGAAACAATATTATTATAGACAGAGAGTGGTCCAGTACCTGCCGGAGCATCGCAGCGGTAATGAATGCCGTTTCCAGCACAACTTTGAATCAAGTTGCGCACAACGGTTGCAGAAGAATGTAATGAAATGGCATCGCCATCCGTATTTGGCAGGTCATGAATATGGTTCCTTTCAAGACGTGCATCTGGGCCGAACCAGTTAATAGCGTTTGGCTCTTCCCCAAGGATGCTTCCAAGGAAATGAGTGTGGCTTACCTCATTATTGATAAGAATCCCATTGAGCACATTGGAATTGCCTATAATGCCATCCAGGTTGGTGCGACTAACAATATTTCTTTGAATATCAGCTGATTCAATGGAGGTGGAAGGATCACTTCCGCCCAATACAATGCCAGAAAACAAACAACTGTCAATCTTACACTCTGTTACTTTTAAAGAAAGTAAGCCAGTAGCTACGATTGCATTGCCACCTTCAGGAGCAGGCGTTGTTCCACTTACCCTTTGTATTTCATTTTTTACCATTATCGCCTCAGAAACCCCGGCGATTCCGCGACAATAAATCCCCCCTCCTACATCAAAAACTTTGCACTCACTTATTTCAGATACATCGGTTTCTAAAAGACTAACTGCTGTCTCTGAAACCGCTGAAATTTCGCAACCCAAGATGATTACAGCACCCAGGTTACCCTGCACTCCAAAACCGGTCACATTCCGAATCGTATCATCCACCAAATACACTTCACTGGCTAAGGCATACACCGCTGTGCCTTCAATATTTTCAAACCTGCAATTGGAAATCAAGGCACCAGTACCCTCCAAGGTCAAGGCCACCCCCTCAATGCCCACAAATCGGCAATTTTCAAAGGTGACGAAATCAGGGGCAAAAGAAATAACAACGGGGTCGGTAAAAGTGGTGTCTTGGTAGGTTTGGGATTGAGAATCAATTAAAAAGAAAAGACACGCAAAAGCGGTCAGAAAGAATTGTTTCATAAAAATCGAGTAGTGAGATAAAAAAAGGTGGGCATGGCAAATTCATTGCCACATTGTACGAAATGTCGGCTTTCTGCCTTGTTGCAAGAAAGTGGGCAAATTTTAATCAGCCAGGATACCAGCAGCCCATTGCAGCCCGATTTCGGACTTCCGCAGCTCGCTGAGCAGCTTGAGGTATTTCAACTGGGCATCCAGCCAACGTTGCTCCCGGGTGTTTACCAAAAACACGGAGCTTTCACCGAGCGCAAAGCGCTCATTTTCAGCATTCAACAAGCTCAAATAATTGCTCGCCACATTGCGATATAGCGCCGCCTGGGTGCGCAGCGTTTGCAATTCATTGCTGTATTGAGTCAATTTAGCCCGGATATTTTGCCTTTTTTGTTGGAGCTCCAGGTCGGTTTGCACCCTTTTGATTTGCGTGACCTGCCAATCGCCCCTTGCCTTGCGGTTCAAAATTGGGTAACTGAAATTCACGCCCCACTTGACATCGTTGGCAAGCATGGCCGGGCCTTCCGCTGTAGCCGTAGGGAAAAACTCCCAGCCACTGCCAAGCAGGTTGTAACTCAAGTCCAGCACGGGTTTCCGCTTTTCGTTTTTGAGCTTCTGTTCGACCTCCAATTGACGGAGTTTCCCGATATAATACCGCAGTTCCGGGTGTTGCACGAGTGCCTGCGACATCAAACGCTCCAGGTTTTCATTCATCCCGCTATCGGTTTCCAGGGCAGCAATTGGGGGCGCTGGGGGCAGCGATTCCAACGAAACACCCTGTCCCGCTTCCGTCCACAAAAAGGTACTGAGCAAGTTTGCGGCATTTTGAGCATCCAAACGGGCAAATTGTAGCTCTACCTGCCGGTTTTGAACCTGTATAAAGGTTTCGAGTGTATCTATCGCCGCCCGTTCCCCTTGCCGGAAACTCTCCACCAAGCCCGCATGGCGCACCAAGGCTTGTTGCAAGGCATCGGCCACAATGCCTACCGAGTTTTCCGCGTAGTTCCAGCTCCAATACGCTTTGCCAGCGTCCAAAAGCAGGTCATTCCGGGCTGCTTGCCGTTCCACCTCCCCAAGCTCCAAGCCGACGGTCGCCATCCGAAGTCCCGCGCGGCGCTCATCGAACATAAGACCTTGCCCCACCGACCAAGTAAAGCCAAAGCTGGCCTGTCCATTGCTGGGCAGACTGTTTTCACTGTTCAAAAAACTGCCAGCGGCCAGGTTGTAGGCTCCTTTTAACTCAAGTCCTGCCCAAGTGGGCACCTTAACCCCGGCTTCGGTGTACTGGAAATAGGTTTTTCCATTAAAGTTTTTGCCTTGGTGTTCTGCGTACAATTTTGGGTCAAAACCACCTTTGGCGCGTAGCAATCCAGCCTGCGCCTGGTCGCGAAACAAATCGGCCTGCCGCATGAGGGGGTGATTGCTCAAAACCTGTTGGCGAAAGCTTGCAAAATCCAGGGTTTGGGCCCATCCACCAAACGGGGACATCACTAGGGCGATGCCACAAATCCATAAAAATCGTTTGTGATGCAATTGGGTCATTTGCCGCCCTCCTTTCCCTTCGCGGCAGCACCGGGCAGGTTTTTGTACAAATCCGGTGGGAATCCATTGAGTACCCGCCACAATTCGTACCAAACGGGCACATCGTTAAGCAAGGCGATGCCTTTGGCGCCGCCACCTGGCAACAGCGCCGTGGGCCATGGATGGTCGGACGGATCGGGGGCAATCAACAAGCGGAACTTTCCATTCGAGCTGATATTGCGATCAATGGCCACGACCTGTCCGCCGAAGGTACCCAACGAAACCCCGGGCCAGCCACTGAAAAAGAAGGCTGGCCAACCGTCAAATATGAATCGCACCTTACTACCCACAGAAAGCAAAGGCAGGTCGAGCGGTTTGACATACATTTCCACAGCAAGCTGATAATCAGCAGGTTGGATACTCAACAGTGGCTCTCCTTCCTTAATAATCTCTCCGATACCGGGTTTCAAGGCCTGGACAATAAAGCCATCCTGGGGCGCAAGGATATAATAAAACGATTGTCGCCGCTGGTAATTTTCCCGCTCAATCTGAAGCTTGCTCACCGTTGCGGTGGCATCAAAGCGGTCGCTCAGCGTGCTAAAACGGTCGCTTTGTGCTTTGGCAATCTTATTGTCCGTTTCGTTTTGCAAAAGCCGAAGTTCAGTGGTGTAAATGGCCAGTTCGTTTTGGCTGCTGCCAAGTTGGTTTTGGGCGGACAAAAGTTTGGTTTTCGCATCCTGAAGCTTCAAGCGGCGTTCTTCCAGTTTGGTAAGCGGCTCTAGCCCTTTTTCATAAAGGTTTTTACTTCCTTCAAATTGACGCTGCGCCACTTGCAGATCAATATTGGCCTGGGTTACCTTCAAGCTGTCACTTTCAATCTTGAGCTGGGTTTGCACCAGTTTATTGCGGGTTTGGGATATTTTGCTGATCAACTCCCGCTGCATGGCCTCGATTTGGGATTCTAATGCCTCCGCTTTTTGGCCGTATGATTCGATAGACCCTTTTTTAGCAGAGACCTGTTCGCCGACCCTGGCCACCAGTTCCGGGTCGAAATAATCTGCTTTCACCTCGGAAAGGAACACAAGGGTATCCCCTCGCCGAACCGCCTGGCCTTCCGACACATACCATTTTTCAATCCTCCCTGCGATGGTCGCGTGGACGGTTTGGGGGCGTTGTTCGGGGCGCAAGGTGGAAACGCGACCGTCTGCGCGGACGTTTTGGGTCCAGGGAAGGAACATAAAGACCAAAAACAGGCCAATCAAAACGGCCATCAGCCGCCTAAACGTCCAGTGCCAGGCAGGTAGCCGTGTTTTACCCGAAGAAGCGGAAACATCTGGGTAAGCGGATGGGTGAAGTTGATTGTCCGATATATTCAGCATGTTATTTGCAGCAATTTTTTGTTTGAAAACGGGTTCCGATTGCGCCAATCAAACCAGATTGGAACGGAATACTTTTTCAAAATCCTTGGTTTTTTGGGCCGCTTCGAAGTTCCCGTCAAACGCAACCGTTCCCTCCTTCAATATCAATACCCGGTCGCAAACCGCAGCCATCACGGGGTCTTCGGTCACACATATAAGGGTCCAGGGTTTGTCGGTCGCTGTCAGATACTGGGCAATTTTGATCCTGTCCTTGAAATTCAGTGCTGCCAGTGGCTCTTCCATGACCAGAAGTCGGGGTTCTGCGATCACGGCACGCGCTACCAGTATTTTGGTTACCGTGCTCCTCGGGATGTTATTGCCACCGGGCAACAATTCGGTATCCAATCCGGAAGTAGTACTGCGTATAAAATCATTCAGCCCCAATTGGTCAACCACTTCCAAAACCTTTTTGAGCCCTATTCTTGGGTTCCCAAGGGTGATATTTTCCAAAATAGAGCCTTTAAAAAGGTCTTCTTGGGAGGAAAGGTCGCCAATATGTTCGCGGAGACTGCGCAGGTCGAGATTGGGCTTGGGCAAACCATTGAAGAGCAGGGACCCCGTAAACTCACGTTTGACCACTGACAAGATTTGCATCAAGGTGCTTTTGCCCGAACCATTGTAACCAGCCACCGCTACCCGTTCGCCCGAGTTGATTTTCAAGGATAGGTTTTTCAGGACCGGTGTTTCCCCATCCTGAAATTTATAGCTCAAGTTGCGCAATTCAACTGAAAAGGGTTGCTCGTCCTTGGCAAATGCTTCCACGCGTATACCACCCTCTCGCTCTAGCGGCAAATCGGTAACCTGACCAAGTTTTTCGGTAGAAGTGAGCACATCGTAACCGGTTTCATGCAAAATAATCAGTTTATCCACCGATTCGATCACGAAAAGGACCAAGATTTCTGCGGCTACAAACTGACCGATGTTCAGCTCGTTTTGCATGACCAACAAACTGCCCAACACCAAAAAGCTACCCAAAGCCAGTACCCGAAACGCCACACTGCTGACGAATTTGACCATCAAGATCCGCCAGTGTTTGGCCCGGGATTCCAGATATGAGGCAGTAATCTCGTTGGTCCGGCGAATGGGAAAATCATTGTCGCCCGCCAATTTGAAGGTGGCTGCCACCCGTCCAACCTCTTCGAGCCAAAACACAAGTTTGTATTTGTATTTTGATTCCTGCAAACTGGTTTGGATGCCTTTAGGGGCAATCCAGTAAAAAAGCACGAACAAAATTATCAGCAATATCAGGGAGAACGTCAAAAAACTGACGTGATACACGGAAAGCAACAGCAGGCTGAACACAATTTGGAGGAGCGCTGTACTGCCATCGATCAAAATCTTAGGCAAGCCCTTTTGGAGCACAATGGTATCAAAAAAACGGTTGACCAATTCAGGAAGATGCTCTTTGCGCAACATTTCGAGATTGAGTCGGGGAATCCGCACCGCAAATTCGATGGCCGACTCGGAAAAAATCCGCCGCTGCACATACTCCACAACCGATAGTTGCATAATGCGTAAAATGCCCGACAGGGCCGCTCCAACCAGTACGAACAGTACCAGAACACCCCAGGAGGCATTGATGCCCCCTCCAGCTATTTGGCCTATAATGGCTTGAATACCAAGGGGTAAGGACAAATTGATAAGCCCAGACACCAC
Source organism: Saprospiraceae bacterium (assembly GCA_022842255.1). GTDB lineage: Bacteria > Bacteroidota > Bacteroidia > Chitinophagales > Saprospiraceae > M3007. The sequence continues at coordinate 7,628 of JALHPW010000192.1, forward strand.
CGCATACAGGAAGATATAACGGATTTCCCGGCGGTATTGGCCGAGGAGACGAATCAACCGTTTTTGTGGTGTCAAGGTGGAAAAACTTGGTTCTGCCATATAAAGATTCAGCGCGGTTTGCACCCAAACAGCATTGAAAGTGATTTGTTTATACTAGCCCTATCTTCGCCCCCAAAATCAAACCAACCGTGACTCTCCAACAACGCATAGACCTGCTCTCCGAACTAGGCCATTACCTCCGCACTGGCGGCGACGAGGACCTAGACCAAGCAATTCGCCAATCCTACCACGAGAACAAGTGGTTCACCGAGGAAAATACCCGCAAAGCATTAAATGCCATTGCCAATGAGTTTTTGGACAAAGCGAAGCTTGAAACTTGGATTGGGGGGTATCGGCAGTTATCGTCATTGTCCAAAACCGTAGCCCTAATCATGGCGGGCAACATCCCGCTGGTTGGGTTTCACGATTGGCTTTGTGTGTTTGTGGCAGGCCATCGGGCCAAGGTCAAGTTGAGCGACAAGGACAAACGATTGCTTCCCTTACTCGTGAAAAAAATGGGGGAATGGAAGCACGAATCCTGGGCATTCACGGAGTTCCTGGGAGAAGGCGACCGGATGACGAATTTCGATATGGTGATTGCCACCGGGAGCAACAACACCGCGCGGTATTTTGAGCAGTATTTTGGCAAATACCCACACATCATCCGCCGAAACCGCAATGCCGTGGCTGTACTCAGCGGACTCGAAACGCCG
>JALHPW010000193.1:0-2460 GCA_022842255.1 Saprospiraceae bacterium
CGTACCTGAATACTAAAAGCGGAAGGCTGAGCATTTTGGTGGGTCCAGTTCAGCACGTTTTCCGTGATAAACTTATGGTTGGGCACAATCATCGTGTGGCCATCGCGGGTAAGCAGCTTGGAGGTACGAAGGTTAATCTCTTCCACCCGGCCAACCTTTCCATCTAATTCCAAGACATCCCCAATTTCGATGGTCCCTTCAAAAAGGAGAAATATACCCGATACAATATCCCTGAAAATGGGTTGGACTCCCAAGCCCAAGCCAACCAGTAAAGCAGCTGATCCGGCCAACAGTACGGAAACATGTATCCCCACCAATTCCAGCATGACAGCCACTGCCAAAGTCCAAACAACATATTTGGTAAGAAGGTAAAGCGACATTCGCCGCCCCTTGTCCGAAAGATTCAACAATCGCCCATCATCCCGATTGATTACCCGTCGAATGGCCCGCAGCATCAAGGTAGTGAGCAACCATACCAATAACAGGCCAATCAACATGGCTAAGGTGAACACATAGTCACCCACCTTAAACAATTGATAATCAAGGATAATGTGCACTAGAATAATGTGATGAATGTGGTCAATGTGATAAATGTGGTCAATGCACGAAGCGCACATTGACCACATTTATTACATTGACCACATTATTAACTCATTAAATCATGGGAACATAAAGTTCGCCATTCAAAACATTGCGCGAGACCACAATGCGTTGCACCTCTGACGTGCCTTCGTAAATCTGTGTGATTTTGGCGTCGCGCATCAGGCGTTCCACGTGGTATTCTTTCACAAAACCATAGCCTCCGTGGATTTGCACAGCTTCTACGGTATGCCGCATGGCCACTTCGGAAGCAAAAAGCTTGGCCATGGCCGCAGCTTGGTCGTAGTTGAGCTCTTGGTCTTTCATCACCGCAGCACGGTACACAAGCAGTCGAGCCGCTTCGATTTCCGTCGCCATATCGGCAATCTTGAAGGAAATTGCCTGGTGGTTGGCGATGGGTTTGCCAAATGCCTGGCGTTCTTTGGCATAAGCTACGGAGAGTTCATACGCGCCAGCAGCGATGCCCAATGCTTGTGATGCGATGCCGATACGGCCGCCCGAGAGGGTTTTCATGGCAAATTTGAACCCGAAACCATCTTCGCCAATACGATTTTCCTTCGGAACTTTCACATCGGAGTACATGATGGACGTGGTATCTGAAGAGCGGATGCCCAATTTATCTTCCTTGGCGCCAATGGTCACTCCCGGCCAACTAGACTCCACAATCAGACAGTTGATGCCCTTGTGGCCTTTGTCGACGTCGGTCTGCGCCATCACCAAGTGAAGTTTGGAGGTGGCGCCGTTGGTAATCCAGTTTTTCGTGCCGTTCAACAGGTAGTGATCGCCCATATCCACGGCAGTGGTGCGCTGGCTGGTTGCATCCGAGCCTGCTTCTGGTTCAGAAAGGCAAAAGGAACCAATCCATTCGCCGGAGGCCAGTTTGGGCAGGTATTTTTGTTTCTGTTCCTCACTGCCGAATTGTTCGATGCCCCAGCAAACCAGGGAGTTGTTCACCGACATGATTACGGAACAGGAGTTGTCCACTTTTGAAATCTCTTCCATGGCAAGCACATAGGAAAGCGTGTCCATGCCGCCGCCGCCGTATTCGGGCGACACCATCATGCCGAGGAAACCCAGCTCGCCCATCATTTTTACTTGTTCGGTAGGGTACTGGCCTTTGCTATCGCGTTCAATAACGCCGGGCTTGAGTTCGTTTTGGGCAAAATCCCTTGCCGCTTGTTGTACGGCCAGGTGTTCTTCGGTTAGATGAAACATACGTTTGAGTGTGGTGGATGGTAGAGGAAAGTCGATTTGAGGGTGCGAAAGTACGATGGGAAAGAAAATTAAACCGAACAATCAATCAATTACATGTTTCTCCGCCGCTTGCAAAATCTCCTTGTCTGGGTTGCCGCCATGGTGTACAAAAGCCACTACGCTGCAATGTTTTTCATCCCAGCCAACTGGCAGGGTCACGGCGTAATCTTTGCGAACAGAGACTCCGGGGGACAAAGTCTCCAGAATCAAATCGCCGGAGGCATTGCTTACCACATCCCGCAGGATATGGCGGTGGATATAGTTGGGGTTGAATACCCCTTTGTCGTCTTGGATGTCCACAATACTGTCCTGGGTAATGAGCACAGTTAGGTAGTTCTCGCCCGCAAGGGTTTGACTGCCATATACGTCCAAATCCAAATAAATGCCCAGCTGACGGGTGGCAGGGTTGAAATTATTGTCAATCGCAATCTCCAGGCCATAATCTTTGGCAAAATCCTCCCGGATGACCCCTTCCCAGCGTGTGTGTGGGTTCACGAAAGTGGAGGTTTCATTGGGCAGCAAACGACGGTCGATGGCGGAGGAAGGAAAGCCTTCCAACGGACCAATCGTACCGACCAAGGCTTGTGCATCTGCCGAACGAAAATC
>JALHPW010000193.1:2470-3803 GCA_022842255.1 Saprospiraceae bacterium
TGAGCGGCATGGATGGATACCACAATCAGTTCGCGGCCCTCCGCCTTGAACGTTTGTTGCAAACTGGTCAGGGTTCGGGTTCCGTCCGGACATTGCGGGCACCTTACCCCTGTTGCCTCTTCGGCTACTACCCGCCGGGTGCCCCCACTCAGCACCGGGATTTCAATGGGCTTTTCTTTGCAGGCAGAAAAGAGAAGCAGCACGGCAAAACCCGCCGTCGCTAAGGCTCTGGCGGATGAACCCGCCGTTGCTAAGGCTTTCGTGGATAACCAGGTCGGGAAAAGTGTTTTTTTCATTGCAAATCAATGGTTTGAGTGTTTAAAACGATGAATTCAATGTCAATTTTATTCCGTTGAAAGCAGGCTCCAAGCGGCAGATACCACCGGCACAGTTGATGCCTTCCACCTGCTTGACGTACGCCAAGGAAACACGGTTGGATTTGTACGAGTATACAACACCCAAAGATGGAAAATGGGTGCCGTCGTATTTGGATTTGTTGGCGTCTACTTCCTTTTTGTGCTTCAACTTGTACATGTCCGAAGCATAAAAAATCCAGTGCGGCGCCATCCCCACCTCCACCAATCCATTCACCCAGGAACCAAACTCATCCTCTGTGGCCAGGTATTGGGCTTCCACCCGGATGGATTTGCGCGGACTGAATTTGTACAAAAACTCTGCGTACGGGGTGAGGGCATCCACATAATCGCCCTTGCCCTGATAGATTGCGATGTTGTATTTCAAAATCTGCAAGCCACCGATGAACTGCCATTTGCGTTTCTGCTTCCAGGTAAATTCTGGGGTGATTTCGCGATAAAGTTCGGTGCCATCCAAAAACTGGATGTCAGAAATATTCAGGCTGGCAGAAAGTTTTTTGTTGAATTTGTAGCGCAGGTCCAATTGAATGGCTTGTTCGCCCAATTCCTGGGTAGCTGGCGCAAAACGCGCGGTCAGGCGATAGGTATTCTGCTTGGCCATGGGTGGCAAGAAGTTGATCGGACCTTGAATACCCAAGGCGTATGGGTTTTGTCGGAACGAAAAATCCTTGGTGCGTTTGGCCTCCAGCGTAAGCCCAAATTTATTTTTTGAGTACGACACACTGGTATAAAAGGTGTAGCCGGTGCGGTTGGACAATTTACCGCTGATGGTATCGAGTTTGCCTTCGAGAATAACCGTTCGCAATGCCAAAGGATCGTTGATCACGTCGTTGGTTTTGCCTGCGGCCTCAAAATACCAGGTAAAATCACCCGCGGTGAGGGTGTTGAAAATAGTAGCTGCGTAGGTGTTGTACTGCGCCCCGGTGCTGTCCACCGGCAAATAGCCCCCAATCGTACTG
>JALHPW010000193.1:3813-8365 GCA_022842255.1 Saprospiraceae bacterium
GTACTGGCAATTTCATTGACGGTTTCGCGGGTGTACGTGCGGCCTACGATGCCTGCGCCTGGTGCAAATGAAAAGTTTTTCGTGGAATCGGGTTTGACAAAGCCCTCAATAACGCCCCCGCGTAGCACCGTTCCGTAACGGTCAAACTGTTGTTTTTGCCGGCCTGCGAAGGCCCGAACTTTCCAGTCGTTGTTGATTTTATACCCTACCTGGGCGCCAAACAAAGCATTGTCAATCATCAGGGCACGTTCTTCGTAAGCACGATAGATAATGCCCGCACCGATTTGATTGTATAGGTAGCCACCGGCAATGTCAAACTTGTCAACCTGTTTTTGAATGTACCAGCGACCAATACCCAGGTCGGAGTAAGATTCGCTGGGATTCAACAAGTTGGAGTTGTTGAACATGTCAAAACGCACCCCGGCGTCCAACCCATTGTGGGAGTAATTGAGGCTGAGCCAGGTTTCCGAGCCGAATTTTTGGTAATCGTATTGCGGGATTCCAGCGGTGCCAAGCACCGAATCTGGCGCAAAGAAAAAGTTGCCGTTGGCCTGAAGGCTGCCTGTGATGTGGGAGTTGTTTTGGGCAAAAGCCGTGAAACAAAGGGCTAAAAAAGAAAGAAGGAGTGTAAATCTTTTCATGCAAGAAGGAAGGATATGTGGCAAAGGTAGTTTGCCTGGAAAATCCTTCCTCCTTTTGAATGGGTAAAATGGTCGATTGCGGACAATTCAATTCGAATCTATCGGATTTTGCTCAGTTCCAGCTCACATATTCCGGGATATCGGCGATGATTTCAAAGCGGTTGCCCTTGTTGTACATCACCTGACTCCATAAATTGGATGGTTTGGATTTGAAAAGGTAGTTGGCGTGCATGTGGGCAGTAACCCAGGAGCCAATTTCCATTTCTTCCTCCAATTGGCCGCCCGACCAGCCGGCATAGCCCACAAAGAACCGGATATTGTCGGGTTCTATCAAGCCACTGGTAATCAAAAACTTAAGGCTATCGAAATCGCCGCCCCACCACACGCCATCGGTCAATTGGACGCTTTCTTCCAACAAATCGCCCACATTATGGACGTAATGCAGCGTATCTGTCTGCACCGGCCCACCATAAAACACCTCTGCATCGAAGGTTGGAAAGGTGTTGATCAGGTCGTTCACCTTCATATCCGTCTTCTTGTTGAGGATGAAGCCCACACTTCCTTCATCATGGTGTTCGCACAGCAGCACTACAGCACGCCGGAAATACGGGTCGAGCATGAAGGGTTCCGCCACCAGGAGTTGCCCGCTTTTTATCATGGAATTGGTAGTCATCGCACACAAAGGATTAGTTGTGGACGAAAGTAGGTAAGAAAGTTTTTTTTCCCAAATTTTTTCGAGGGGAAAAACTCATTTTGTGGCTACAGCGATTTCCACACCCGCAGAAGTGCCAATTCGGTCGGCTCCAGCCTCCAACAACGCTTGTGCTTCGGCCAGGGTTCGGATGCCTCCAGCGGCTTTAATCTTGATACTGGGAGGTGCCAACTTGCGAAGGGTGCGGACCATCTCCGGGGTGGCGGGGTGGCCATGAAAGCCGGTGCCCGTTTTGAGCCAGGCTACCCGCGAAGCAATTGCCAGCTCGCAGGTCTTGCTGAGTTCTTCGGCGGTCAGTAGCCCGCATTCCAAGATGAGTTTGAGTGTGCGGCCGCGCATATTGGTTGCGAGCGCAAGCGCCTCTATATCATTGCCCACATGGTTCCATTGCCCGCTTTTGATGGCCGCGATATTGACAACTGCATCGATTTCATCGGCCCCATCCTCGGTGGCACGTTTGATTTCCTCGCTTTTGGCAGCAATGGCGGCGTAACCCATCGGAAAACCGACCACCGTCACGACGCGCGTTTTCGGACTCAAATCGTCCAAAAGCCGGCGCGCTTCGCGGACAAACAGAGGCGGAATACAAATCCCTGCAAAACCATGTTTTTGGGCTTCTTGGCAGAGACGTCGTACATCGGCTAAGCTGGTATCAGGCTTAAGCAGGGTTTGTTCAATAAATTTGGCGATTTCTGACATGTGGCTTTCCCTCTTGTTTCGTACTAACTTTTGCAAAAACTACTCCGAAAATAGGCGGTCGAACGGTTGGGGATAAAAAAGCCTTCCCGAAGGTGTGCGCGGAAAGGCCAAAAAAATCTTACTGGTCTTGCTCCAACAAATGTAACGGCTGTTCGGATTTTTCGATCCAAAAATTTTCAACTACGGTACTTCAACCGCATTGAGCACCCGGCTTACAATGTCTTCGGCACTGAGTCCTTCCGCCTCGGCTTCATAGGTTAATCCAATCCGGTGGCGCAGGGCATCGGCACAGATATAACGCACATCTTCAGGCACGACATAGCCCCTGCGGCGTAAAAAAGCCGTGGCACGCGCTGCTTGGGCAAGTGCGATGCTGGCCCTGGGCGAAGCGCCGTATTGAATGAGCGGGGCCAGGTTTTTCAAGCCAAATTGAGCGGGTTGGCGGGTGGCAAAGACGATGTCGAGAATATACTGCTCAATTTTTTCGTCCATGTAAATCCCGTGCATCACCTCGCGGGCGCGCAGCAGGGTGGCGGTATCGAGCACTTTGTGCACATAGGGTTGTTCGCCCGAAAGGTTGCGGCGCATGATATCGCGTTCTTCTTCTTTGGACGGGTAGCCAATTTTCACCTTCAACAAAAACCGATCGGCCTGTGCTTCCGGGAGCGGGTAGGTACCTTCCTGCTCAATGGGGTTTTGGGTGGCGAGCACAAGGAATGGATCGTCCATGGGAAAGGTTTCCGAGCCGATGGTGACCTGTCGTTCCTGCATCACTTCGAGCAGGGCGCTTTGCACCTTGGCGGGGGCGCGGTTGATTTCATCAGCCAGCACAAAATTGGCAAAAACGGGTCCTTTGCGCACCGTGAATTCAGATTGCGCGGGGTTGTAAATCATCGTGCCCAACACATCGGCCGGGAGCAAGTCGGGGGTGAATTGAATGCGGCTAAACCGCGCATCCACCGCTTGGGCCAAGGTTTTAATGGCCAAGGTTTTAGCCAGTCCAGGCATCCCCTCGAGCAAAATATGCCCCTTGGTCAAAAGTCCAATGAGCAATTTCTCCAGCATTTGCTCTTGTCCGACGATGACTTTGGAAGTCTCCACCTTCAACTGCTCTACAAAGGCGCTTTCCAGGTGGATTTGGTGGTTGAGTGCGTGTAGGTCGAAATGTTGTGGCATTTGTTTGTTGAATCGAGGATTTGTTGATTTGGGGAGGTTTGTGCCCTGGTTGTGGTTGCAGGAAACCGAGTTCACTGGGATAAAGACCACTCCGGCGGGCAAAAGTAGCAATGGTTCTCAAGCTGCGAAGGTTTCTACCGCGAAGGTTTTGCCCTTTTACTACTTTTGCTGCCCGAATCGGCAGGGTAAAAATCAAAAACAAACTGCCAGTCGTGGCGCAAGGCTTGCCACAAAAAAAATTTCAATCATGAAAGCATACGTTTTTCCCGGTCAAGGCTCCCAGGCAGAAGGCATGGGCAAGGAACTTTACGAGACAAACACCCAGGCCAACGAGCTCTACGAACAAGCCAACACCATACTTGGTTGGCGGCTTAGCGACGTGATGTTCGGTGGGACCAAAGAAGATTTGACCCAAACCAATGTGACACAACCCGCTGTCTTTTTGGAAAGCATCATCCGGGCAAAAGTAGCCGGGGCGGCGTTTCAGCCCGCTGCGGCTGCCGGACACTCCTTGGGCGAATTTACAGCGCTTTGTGCGGTGGGTGCCTTGTCGTTTGAAGAGGCGCTTTCCTTGGTAAACAAACGCGCCTATGCCATGCAAAAGGCCTGCGAATTGGTGGATGGCACCATGGCTGCCGTGTTGGGCATGGAAGATGCTGCGGTGGAAGAGGTTTGCCAAAGCATTGAAAGTGAGGTTGTTGTGGCGGCAAATTACAACTCGCCCGGACAGCTGGTTATTTCTGGTTCGCGCAAGGGCATCGAAATTGCAGTAGAAAAATTGACTGCCTTGGGCGCAAAACGCGTGCTGGTGTTGCCAGTGGGCGGCGCTTTCCACTCCCCCCTGATGAAACCTGCTCAGGATGAGTTGGAACAGGCCATCAATGCAGCCCAATTTTCAAAACCCATTTGTCCGGTGTACCAAAACGTACACGCCAAGCCGGTGACGGACCCGGAGGAAATACGCAAAAACCTGATTGCTCAACTTACCGCGCCCGTTCGTTGGACCAAAACCATTGAAAATATGGTGGCCGATGGCATCACGGAATTTGTGGAAGTGGGCGCCAGTGCCGTGCTGCGCGGTATGATTCGCAAAATCAACAAAGATGCCGTCACGGATGGCCTATAGATGGGGTGATGAAGTAATGAAGTGATGGGTGATGAAGTGATTTGACCCCCTGTGTGCCTAAATCACTTCATCACCCATCACTTCATCACCCATCACTTCATCACTCATCACCCCATCGCTTCATCACTTTATCTTTCCATCACCTCACCACCCCATAACTTCATAAAAATGTTCGACAACTTACTAGGCAATCTCCAA
>JALHPW010000194.1 GCA_022842255.1 Saprospiraceae bacterium
AGCACTCGCTTGTATAGATAATTCCGCCATTTTGCGATCCAGGTGCCCAGACAGACGATATTCGTATCGCAAACATACCGCAGACAAAAATTCATGGCGGCCGAATCTGCATCCAAAGGGGTGGCCCATGCAAGGTGAACGTTTTGGCTGCCATTGGCCAGGGGTGTTGTTTCGTAAAGCACCGGGGTATGGCTACCTAGCAACAAACCACAAGTACTGTCAAGCGTAATCCCAAGCGGGAGCTCAAGTTCCAAATGCCAAAAGCCGTTCTGCCTAAGATATTGACTTACAGCATTATAGAAAAACGGATAACTATTCCCAGAATCGAGGCAAGCACCAATGGAGGCTTCTAAATCGCCGCGAACCACATATCCGTCTTCTGGGACAATCAGAGCAAAACCCGAGACAAACCCATTCACGGGACAATCCTTTTTGTAAAAATAATCCGCCCGGAAACCAGGTTGAACTTGTTCGCACAATTCGGTACAGGTCACCACATCAAATAGAAACTCAATGGAATCTTTGGCCGCAACGACCGGGAATAAAAAGCTGCCTTCGAATACCACACTCAGCCCGCAGGCCGGTAAAACCGTGGGAGAGGTTACATTGGCTGCAATGGGGTGACTGCCCGTGGCATCCACGATGCGAAATGAGTTTGGAGCAATGCCTGCTTCGCTCAGGCCCTCCACCAGCGACAGGTTAAAGATGATGTCCTTGGCTTCTGCTTTTCCAATGTTTTTGATTTTGTAGCCCATTACGGCGGGTGTATTGCCGCAATAATCGGTGGGTGGCGACCAGATTTGTTCAAATACCAAATCCGGAATCTTGGTAGAAGGTTTGATTTCAATGAATGCGGCCACGCTATCGTAGCGGCATACTTGGCCACCACAGCCCCAGCCTACCCGCAAGATGGACTCGTTGGTGTAAGGAGGAATCCCACAGGAGGTAATGATGATTCGTTCGGTAATGCAGACCGATTCGTTTTGGTCTAGCCAGGCATCGCCGTTGCCTACAGCTTCAAATAAACTAGCATCAAAGACGGCGGTGTGGGTCAGCCCCGACATGGTTTGTCCAGTGGCTCCAAGCACCCAGGCATCATAGCCTTCCAGGTGCTCATCTTCAAATTGAAGGCTCCCAATTTTGCCCAACCGGGTGTTTTTTACGCAAATCGTGCGCAAAAGGGTATCGCCTTTTTCGCCCATGAGCAATTGTCCGGTGATGCTCTCAACCACGATAGCCCCGGTTTCAACAGGAATGGAAGTGGTGCTTACTTGTGCATTGCCCATTGCCGATTGTACGGCAAGATTGGCTATGAACAATTGACCGGCGTCCAAAACATCGGCGGCGGCACAATCGGCGCTCAGGATGATTTTTACCGTAATCGATTGATTTCCAGGTATATTTGGAAGCGTAAAACTAGGGACAGCCAAGTTGCCAATGTTGAATTCATTGGCCCCACTAACACTGCCGGGCAGATAGGTCAATCCTGATGGCAAGGTGGTAATCAGGGTGGCCCCTGTTAAGTTGGCCACTTGGTTGTTCTGCACATTTACGGTGAACGTGTCCGTATTGCAGACAAAAAGTGAATCACTTTTGGTGTAGGAGATCAGGATGTTTTGTGCAGTGAGTGGATTAAAGCAAAAAAGGCCCAATAGCAGGGCAATGAGGGTACGATAGGCGATGATCATAGATAAGGTAGTAGAGTTTGTGTGCGCCAATGTAGAGCAAATTTTATGCGCATTCGCTTCACCAGTCGTGAAGATTTCTTTTTTACCTTAATAAATTTTGATTTTGCAATTATGTTGTACGTTTGCCTTGAAAAACGAAACCATTAACTGCGAACATCCAATTCCCCATCATGAAACCGCTCCAAAACCTGCTATCTGCGGGCGCGTTCCTGCTTACCATTCCGTTCCGGATTGTTTCTTTTGTCCTTAAGCTGCTTACCTGTGTTGTGCCCTCCTGGTTGGGGTGGCGGCGACTTTGCCTCAACCAACGCGAATCTTCTGTCTGGTTGGCCAAACTGCTCAATCGAGACGTCGAGGCCCGCAGGCAATTTTCTCAATATTTCAATTGGCACCGGAAGGAGCTGATTTTTTGCGCTATACTGGCGCTGCTGATTACTGGCGTGGATAAAATCCAGCAGTTTTTCCTGGCTTTTGCGCTGGATATCAAGGAGACCCACGTCCCACCGCTCCAATTTGCCACCGTCTTTTTTGGGAATGGGCTGCTTATTTTTTGGCTCTGTTATATCTTTTGGCACAAGCCCAAGGGCAGCAAAATACCTGCTCAAATACTGTTATCGATAGAGCGTTTTTTGCGCTGGATCTTGAATCTGCTGACACAAAAAAAAGTAGAGCGGTTTGATCCGGACAAACAATCCACCGACCACGGACTTGTTATCGCCAATCGCTTCTATGCACAACGATATAGTAATGCTATAAACCGGTGGCGCTTGTGTGTTACCGCCACCTTGCCCTTGCTACTCACCAGCGCAGGGCTGGTACTTTCCCTTTGTAACAGCAGGAGTGTGGAAATATCGTCTACGGAACCATTGCCCGAGTGGAGGACCTTTGCCGGCATGATGGATTGGATAAACGACCATTCCTTGCTGGCCCTTATTTTGTTTGCGGCGGTTTATTTGCTGATTGCGTTTTTGATGCAGCCTCGTCCCATCCCCAACGCCTCGCTGCGTACCCACAATAAAAACCTGATTTACAATATTTTTTTACTGGCAGGCGCACTCGGCATCATCTACACCTTGATGCTTTGCTACCACGCTATGGACCAGGGGTGGGGAGTGTATTGCAAACTTTTCTCCTTGGGGTTGTTCATGTTTGCACCGCCCTTGATTTCGGCACACGTGTTCAACAGCCTCAGTGAATGCATGGTGGATGCTGCCGAATTATTGGAGGAAGGGGATATGACCCATAAAAACTACCAGCTGGCGTCTTTTTATAAAAACGTGTACGACCGGATGATGTGGGTTTCCTATCTGATCACCGGGGTTGGGTTGCTGTTGCTCAACATGAAGGATGTGACGGTTTCAGAGGGTTTTAGCTCCTTGTTTTTCCCAATTGCCATATTACTCTTTATCGCAATTGTCTATTATCAGGCCATTGATTGGTTGGCGTACAACCTTCCAACCCCTCAGTTTTATACCATTATTGTGGCCTTTGCAGTCTTGGTTTTCACTGGGCCACAGGAACATTATGAAATAAAATACAAGGCAAGGTCCAAAGAGGCAAACAGTTGCAAAAGAGATTCTTTGGAGGGGTATTTTCTGGGTTGGTTAAAGGACCGGAGGGCGCACAATGTCTATTCGGATTCCTTGGAAAACAACATCTATCTGGTTGCGGCAGAAGGTGGTGGCTCGCGTTCCGGCGCCTGGACGAGTTCCGTGTTGACCGAAATCGACCGTACGATGGATGGTACATTTCGTCAAAGATGTTTTGCCATCAGCGGCATTTCAGGCGGTTCTATTGGCTCTGCCGCTACTTTGGCCTGGTGGGACAATGCAAGAAGGGTGTCGAATGGCAATGCCAATATTTATAGCGACGACAGCGCCCGGGTAAAGTATGTTAGCCGCATTTTTGGTCGAAACTACATCAGCACCGCCTTGGCTGGTATCTTTTTCTACGATGGGTTTCAGCAAAACCATCTCTTTGCCTGGCTTTATCCCAGTAAATACAGCCGGACCGACCGCCTGCAAGACGAAGAAGACGATGCGGTGCAGCTAGCGCTAGGCGATGTGTTTGACAAAAAAGTCTACAGTGGCTTTCCAGACCACTATTTGAAAGAAACCGATTTTTTGGAACTTTATTATTGGAGCGAGACCGGAAAGCCTAGGTTTGGGTTGCCGCTTTTCTTCCCCAATACCTGTCGGGTGGAAGAAGGCAGGCGAGGGGTTACCAGTGCGGTCACCTTGAACATCGAAAAGGTCTCAAAAGGGCCCAAACACCCAGGCAATGCAGGGCTACTGGATATAATCAAGGCGAAAGACGATGGAGAGCACGCAAACAAACGTTTAAGCCTAGGAGAAGCAACCAGCTTAAGCGAACTTTTCCCGTTTGTGAATTCAACGGTCCACATCAACCATTCTGTTGGGACATTTATGGACGGTGGTGTGTATGAAAACATGGGCTTGACCACCTTGTATGAAATTCGAGCTTCCCTTCGAGCTATTTTGGAATCTCCGGACAAGGGCCTAATTGCCCAACTTTATCCGGACACTACGGCCCAAAAGGAGTTCCAGGCCTGGCTGAAAACCCTTCGGTTCAATTTTGTGCTCATTTACAATTCAGAGCACCCAGATCATGGGAAAGAGACAGACCGCGAACGCACCTTACAACTCTTCGACCCCATCACGGCGCTCCTACAAACCCCCTTTGGCGGGCACACGGACTATGTTTACCATAAAACCATCAATGAATTTAGCAATACAGACCGGTTTTATGAGTTCCCATTGCTCACCCATAAAGATTACTGGCACAACAGTAAACGTAAACCGACGGATCCCATCATCATGTCCCGTTGGCTGAGTAGTTATGAATTGAAACAAATACTGGAACGATCGAGCATAAGGGTCAAGGAAGCTTTTGACAAGCAACCTAAGGGAAAATGAAAAGGGTTGATGGGGTTGATGGGGTTGATAAGGTTTATAATTGTACTCGAATAAGCTGGTTTTATCCACTTTTTCGGATGCAATCATCAACCCCATCAACCCCATCAACCCTATCAACACCCAATTTCGTGAACGAATCCAACCCGCTACTCTTGTCCGTTCGCTGATTTCGGTTGCTTCGCCTTTGTGGCCTTCTTTTCCATTTTCCTTTCCTCCTTCTTGGCTGCTTTGCGGGCCTCCTTCTCCGCCTGGCGCTTGGCCATCAGCTCATCGTATTTGCGGGCTTGTTCTGCGCTGAGGATTGCCCTTTGGGCAGCCATACGCTCTTCGCGGATTTTGTTGAGTTCTTCTCTTTTTGCCGCTTTTACCGCTTTTGCTTTGGCATGGGATTCCTGGCCAATTTTTTTGAATTGCTCATGCTGTTCTTTGCTGAGGTTCAGCGCCTTGACAAGCTCTGGGTCCTGTTGCCCCATGCCAGATTCAGATTGTGGCCTAACGACCTTTTCCGAATTGGCTGGAGTAATTTGGGCATTCGACCATGCAGCAACGGACATCAACCATACCAATAGCGCGAATTTTGAACGAATATTCATCATTGTTTGTGTTTAGCAGGCATTGATATAGCCCGAGTGAGTAATTATCTTTTGACTGCGTTAGAGACAAAAAGATTACTGTCGGGTGGCCAAAAAATTTGTTAAAGCCCCAATTGGTTTAGCACAAAATCAAAAATGAAGGTCCAGTTGTCGATGCGGTGCGCGGTGCTTTGACCTGTTCCGTGCCCACTTTTAAAGTCCATGTGCAGAATGACCGGATTGATTTGTCCGTCATTGTTTTGGGCTGCAGCTACAAACTTTTTGGCGTGCAATGGGTCGACACGACTGTCATTGGCTCCAGCGGTTACCAGCATGGTCGGCATGTTTACGCCCTTGCGCAGGTTGTGGTAAGGCGAATAGCGCAACAACCAACGGAAGTCAGGGGCGTTATCCGCAGAGCCATATTCCGGAATCCAGTACCTGGCAATGAGGAACTTGTGATATCGCACCATATCGAGCAAGGGGACCCCACAAACAATGGCTTTGTACAAATCTGGCCGTTGTACCGCGATGGCTCCCATAAGCAAACCTCCATTGCTGCCACCTTGGGCTACAATTTTATCGGGCGAGGTATATTTTTCCTGAACAAGCCATTCCGCGCAACTGTTGAAATCATCAAAACAGTTCTGCTTGTTGCCAAGCATTCCGCCTTGGTGCCACTTTTCGCCATATTCGTCTCCACCGCGTATCCCTGCCTGTACAATGACCACCCCACGATTGAGCAAGGGCGCATAAAACCCATAGTATGAAGGACTTATGCCCGAATTGAACCCGCCATAAGCCGACAAGTACACAGGGTTATTGCCGTCGAGTTTCATGTCCTTGTGGTGCACCACAAACGCGGGCACCTTGGTACCATCCTTGGAGGTGTAAAATTTAATTTCCCCCACGATGTTACTCATGTCAATCGGCAAGATCCGGTTGTAGTACAAGCGCCATTTGAAATCGTTCGGGGAGGCCACGTAGGTCTTTGAAGTCGACGTAAAGGTGCTTAAAGAAATATAAAGCGAATCTTCCTCCCGATCGTACCAAATGCCATCCACATTGCCCAGTTCTGGCATTTCCAATTGCTTTATTTTTTTGCCCTTCAAATCATACAGGGTGAGTCGACTGATGATGTCTTTTTTATCCTGGATAATGACGTTTTTCTTGGTCACCACGTACCCTTGCATCACGGTTTCGCTTTCTGGGATGAGGGTTTTCCACTGACTGGAATGCGGGTTTTTCGTGTTGCCCAACATGAGTTTATAGTTGGGGGCATTGTCGTTGGTAAAGATGTACAGGTCGTCCCCGATGGCCTCCGGGTATGCATTCGACTTTTTGCTTTCATAAATCAATTGGCCTTTTTCGAAAGTACCCGTTTGGTGCATGTAGCAATTGTTGGAATAAAAATCGCCCTCACCCGAAAAACTTACATCACCGTACCGGTTATCATAGAAATAGAAGCTGTTTTTGGCGTCGCTGGTGGTGCCTATGAAGGTGGCTTTTTCAATCGGGTCGCCCACTTTCCAGTAATAGGTTTTTAGCGGTAACTGATTGTCTATCTGCTCTTTACCACGAATGGTGAAGTACGCGTGCTGTTGGTCTTTGGTCCACTGGAAACCGGAAAGGTTTTCATAGGGGCCAAAGAGCGTTTTACCACTACGGGTTTCGATGATATAGGTGGTAGAAATTTCAGCGCCGCTTTTTTGCACACTCACGGCCGCGCGTTCGCCATCGTAAGTGTATGCGAACCCTTGGGTGGAAGTGCTGCCCGTGCTGTCCAGTTTCACGGGGTCCCAAATCAGCACCTTTTTGCCATCCAGGATGGTGTAGACCTTGTTCTGCTTGTCGCCCTTGCGTTTGATGCTTTGGAATACACGTTTGCCTTCCCGGTTCAATGGGCCTTCAAAGTCGAGGTCGATAAACGCTGCGATTTCGTCGCGGAGGGTAGGGTGGGGCTTTTGGGTCTTTTTTAGGAAATCTACCCCGTAATCGTGTTGTTGTTGAGTCCACTCGATTACCTTAGGATCTGTTTTGTCTTCCAGCCAACGGTAAGCGTCCGTCAGCAAAACACCGTGCAAGGTGTCAATCACCGGGATTTCGGGCGTGCTGGGTGGTGCAAATTTGGTTTGTGCTTGAACTGCCAGACTCAGACAGAGCAGGCAAAATGGGAGCATTGTTTTTGTCATGTTAGGTTGTTTTAATTGAAAAGGGATAGACAATTGGACGTAGCGTCGTAGCGTGAAATAAACCCCAGACAACACCGTAGCGTCGTTGCGTCGTTGCGTGAAATAAACCCCAGACAACACCGTAGCGTCGTTGCGTCGTTGCGTGAAATAAACCCCAGACAACACCGTCGTAGCGTCGTAGCGTCGTAGCGTGAAATAAACCCCAGACAACACCGTGTAGCATCGTAGCGTGAAACAAACCCCAAACCCTCAACGCCACAAACCAACCTCCAAGCTACCCACAAAAATGTCCTGCTGGTTAGGGTTCCAAATATAAGATTTCAACCGGCTCCGGGCCTCAAAACCCATCGGAACCATCACAAAAAAATCGGCTTCCCCCCATTCTCCAGTGCCTCGGGTTTTCCATAAAATATGCTTTGGGTTGCCAATATGGGTCCCAATGTTTATCGCTCGGTACTTCAATACCTGTCCATCCGGACCTGAAAAATCTATCACGAGTTTGGCTAGCTGGTCTACCGAGCGTCCGGACTGTCCTTCCGGCACAAACGCAGCTACCGATATACGCAACCAATCGCCTGGGAACAACCGAGCGGTATCATTGGCAATTTCCAGGGTCCTGTTGAATTCCCCATCGCATCGGTACGCGTTTTGTCCGCCCGCTTGTACCGTTTTCGCGCTGTCGGCAATGCCTAAAGCGTGGTTTTTTATCGTTTTTACAAACTTCAAAGGCTCCAAAGATTGCACCTCTCCACTTTCAAAAGCAGCAAGTGCCCGCGCAGAACCACGGGTTTGGCCAAAAATTTCCTTGTAATACGCCCAGTTTCCACGTTCCGACCAAAAAATCCCCTGCTTGGTCTGCCAGGTTTGAAAGAGGTTGAGCAAAACAAAACCAAATAGCACTGGGAAAAGTATCCAAGCCTTTTTTTGCCCTGCTATCCATGCCGCGAGGGGGAAG
>JALHPW010000195.1 GCA_022842255.1 Saprospiraceae bacterium
GGCAATGAGGGCGCGGTAGAGTTGGGTGCCACCGTAAAATTTGGCAGGCGGCAACATACGTCCCCGGGTATATATAACCTTCTGTGAATCAAACAGATTGAAAGGCGGGATGTGATCGGTAAGTTCGATGTTGGCCTCGAAAAAAGAGCGGATGGTCCCGATGTCGGTCCAGTACCCCTCATATTGATAAGCCGCCACTTTACGGCCTTCTGCAATGGCGGTTGGGATGATTTCCTTACCAAAGTCGGTGGCTTCCGGGTAATTGTCAAATAGGTCGTCGAGAGCCTTTCGATTGAAAATGTAGATACCCATGGAGGCGAGGTAATTGCGCCCGCGTTTTTTGTTGAGCGGACTCACCTCGCTGGCCCAATCTGGCAGTACGTCTGCGCTGGGTTTTTCCACGAAGCGGGGGATGTAGCCTTCATTGTTCACCTTCATGATACCAAATCCGGTAGCATCGCGCGCATCGACGGGCAAACAAGCGATGGTGACATCGGCTTTTTTCTCGATGTGGTGCTTCACCATGGCCTCAAAATCCATTTGGTAAAGCTGGTCGCCGGAAAGAATAAGGATGTAATCAAATTCGTGGCGGTCGTAGTGTTGACGACTCTGCCGCACGGCATCGGATGTGCCCTGGAACCAACCGGAATTGCCGGGAGTTTGCTCCGCAGCCAGAATATCCACAAACCCCTGGGTAAAATGGTCGAAGTTGTAGGCGTTCTTGATGTGTGCGTTGAGCGATGCGGAATTGTACTGGGTGAGTACGAACATCCGCTTGACCCCTGAATTGATACAGTTGGAAATGGGGATGTCAATCAAGCGGTATTTGCCGCCAATGGGCACCGCAGGCTTAGAGCGTTTTTCGGTGAGGGGGTAGAGGCGGCTCCCGGCACCACCGCCGAGAATCAGGCAAATCATCTTTATCATGGCAGGTGTTGTTTTTTCTGTTTGATTCTGAGCAAACGTACAGCACTGCGCTTGGTTCAACAACTATTTTTTAAATTCTTATTGTTGAGCTAAAATTTGGTATAAAATGAATTGAGTTCCTGTAACGGAGCCATAAAAGCCTGCATGACCATTGTTGATTGCTTGCTTATGAAGTCGTTCCAAGGCAACCTGCATCGGAAATGGGCTTGAAAACTCAAAATCTTCTTGGGCTTTCATGACCTGAAATTGTAGGCTGTTGGGGTGGTTTTACAGCTTTGAAGAAAAATACCCTGAATAAATTAGATGGAGAGGCACTGCTAAAGTGTAGTGTGCATTTTATGTATACTTTTTAGGCGTTGAAGAATGTCCTGTGGCGCTGTAAAATTATTTTCGTTTGGTAGGAAATAAAACTCGGGAGCCGTTGAGGCATGAATGAGGTAAGTGTCCTTTTTTTGAGCTTGATGCTGCGTTTTGAAGAATGTTAATGTGATTGGATTAGAATCCCCCTTTGATACCAGAAAGATTTTTGCTAGCGTGGTTTTTTCACCGCTAAACTTTTCCAAGCGTTGTCCACCGTTTAACTCAGGAAGTTGCCGAAGTAAATCCTTAACGATTGAACCTGTTGATGGCGGGATACATCCAAGCTGAATCCTAAAGTCATGTTCTTGTTGAAGGGGTGGGGCGAAGTATTTAAAAAAAACAGACTTGGGATTTTGTTTGGCTTGGTCTTTTATGCACTCCCAATTTAATTCATTTTTTTGAAAAAAAAGGGTGTCATGCCCAGATATTGTGGTAGAAATTGAGGTGAGCTCTAAAGGACTAAACTTTGCGACTACGTTCTTGTGGAAATCATAATTGTTTTTATCAAAAATGCTACGCAAATGGCCTTCTGCCAAACAGATGTATTCTTTATCCTTGAACCAAATTAGTAAATACGTGTAAGGCTGACCATTTTCAATCGTTTCAGAACCAAAAATTATGGATTGATCTTCTATCCCATCTCTGAAATATAAATAAACAGTGATTGTTTCCTTAAACGCGCTGTTCCTTATCGCAGTAGCATCACCAGGTAAAACCTTGATTTTTGTTTGCTTAATTGCCTCAATCATCGGAAACACCTCTGTGTCCTGAATTTCGAAACTGCGAATTGAGTCAGCAGTGTAACTTTCATGCCTAAGCCAATGATTATCCTCTATATGAAGAGATAGGCTACCGCTAAAATCATCGTCCGTTCTTAGTTCTATTTGGGTTAGTTTTGATAAGTCTTGACTAATGAGTTTGCTAGGATAAGTTTGCTCGATATTATGGGTACAACTTACAATCAACATAAGCTGCAAAATAACCATCCCGGGTAGGAGTGGATGTTTCATGTTCGCATTAAAGTTTTATTGTTCTTGGTATTCTCGGCCAAATACCTACAAACGGAGAGTCGCTTTGTATTAAGCCCCAGCCCTTTTGTAGGTAAGACATGAATTATACCCAAGAACAATATTCGCGGGTAAATTATTTCTTCCCACGTCTCTTTTTCTGCTCAACTGGCTTCGGCGCAACCGCTTCAACTGCGTCTGACTTGTGCACGGGTGTTTGCACCGGCACCACACTTGCGCCAATTTTCTGGTACACATTGAAATACCGGCCCACGGTGTTCTCCCAGGAAAAATCTACGGCCATGATACGCTGGCGCAATAAGGCCACAATCCCCGGTTCATTATGCCACATGGCTGCCCCGCGGTGGATGGCATGGCCAATGTCGCTGATGGTTGCTTGGTCGAAACGAATGCCGCGCCCAGTGCCATCCGGCTCTGCTATGTCGGGCACCGTGTCTTTCAAACCGCCAATACTCCGTACAATCGGAATGGTGCCATAACGCATGGCATACATCTGGTTGAGTCCGCAAGGCTCCACCCTGGAGGGCATGATGAGGAAATCCGACCCCGCGTAGATTTGGTGCGCCAAGGCTTCATTGTAGTCTATCACCGCGTTCACACGGCCCGGGTACTGGTGCGACATGCTTCGGAACTCATTCTGCGTCCAGGTTTCGCCCGTGCCCAAGACCAGGAACGTAGCGGAGCCACCAGCATGGATATAGCTGCGATAAGCATCCGGCAACAAATCCGAACCTTTTTCGCCTACCATACGGCCGATAAAACTGACCATGGGCAATTCTTCGGGCAGGCCGAACCACTCGCAAAGCACTTTTTTGTTTTTTTGCTTAAAGGCTTGAATGTCAGAAGACAGTGGACGGTTTACGGTGGACGGTTGACTTCCCTTTTCCAGACGGAATTGCAGGGCTGCGTCGGTTTCCGGGTCCCAAACCTGAGCGTCGATGCCGTTGATGATGCCCCATTGCTTGTGCCATTCCAATCGGAAAAGCGATTCAAGCCCAAGGCTGTTTTCATGAAGTTCAAAAAGATAACTTTCGGAAACTGTGGTAACCGCCCAAGCACATTTGATAGCGGAAGCCATCGGGTTCACGGTATTGTTCCAATCCAGGTACCCCCGTGCCCAGGCATCGTAATAAGGCAGGATGTTGTGGTTTTTCCAGCTGAAAGCCCCCTGGTACTGACCGTTATGAATCGTAAAAACGGTGGGGGTATTGGCCAAAGGCCGAAAATCGGGTGAGTGTTTGACCATAAACGGGATAAGCCCGGTATGGTGGTCGTGACAGTGCAACACCCGTGGCCGCTCCTGTTCCGGGAAAGAGATAAGCCATTGTAAAACAGCCTGTTGAAAAACGATATAACGTTCAATCTCGTCGCCATACGCCCAACCGCCTGGGTCGTTGTAGATGCCTGGACGGTCGTATAAACCCGGAATGTCCACCACAAAAAATGGAAATCCCAATGCGTTGCTTTGCTCCTGCTGGACCGAAAAATGGATGGTCCGCCAGTCAGAACGCACGGCACCGCTGTACACCGTGACCCATTCCCGCCCATGAATCCATTTGAGCGAATACTTTGGGATAACAGCCGCCGAAAGCACACCCGCTTGGGTCATGTACTTGGGGAGCGAGCCGACCACATCGCCCAAACCGCCTGTTTTGGCAGCAGGGTAACATTCGGCGGAGATGTGTAGGACTTGTATCATAACGGTAAACGGTTTACGGTACACGGTGGACGGTACACGGTGGACGGTTTACGGTACACGGTACACGGTGTACGCCACGAACCGTGTACCGTAAACCGTGTACCTTAAACCGTCACCCGCCCACCGTCACCCCAGTTGTTTGCCTCCAAAGATAGATTCCACAAAGGCGCGCTTGTTGAAAATCTGCAATTTATCGATGCTTTCGCCCACGCCGATATACCGGATGGGGATTTTAAACTGATCGCTGATGCTGATGGCCACACCACCCTTGGCGGTGCCGTCGAGTTTAGTGAGTGCCAGGCAGGTAATCGGGGCCACCTCGGTGAATTGTTTGGCTTGCTCTTGGGCATTTTGGCCGGTACTCGCATCCAACACCAACAAAACGTCGTGTGGGGCACCGGGCAATTTTTTATCCATACTGCGGTGGATTTTCCCCAACTCCAACATCAAGTGGCTCTTGTTGTGCAATCGGCCAGCGGTATCGATGATGGCAATGTCACAGTTGTTTTCGAGCGCAAATTGGGTGGTTTCAAAAGCAACGGCGGCAGGGTCGGCGTTCATGCCCTTGGAATAAAAATCGCAACCCACGCGGTCGGCCCAGATTTTGAGCTGGTCAACCGCAGCGGCTCGGAAAGTATCGGCAGCGCCGAGCACTACCTTATGGCCGCGTTGTTTGAACTGCCAGGCCAGTTTACCAATGGTGGTCGTTTTGCCCACTCCATTCACCCCAATTACGAGCAGTACGTACGGTTTTTTGCCCACTGGAATGTCAAAGTCTTCTGCGTCGGCCGTGTTGTTTTCCGCCAAAAGGTCTACAATTTCGTCACGCAGGATTTCATTCAGTTCTCCGGCGTTGACATATTTGTCGCGGCTCACCCTGGCTTCGATGCGTTCGATGATCTTAACGGCAGTATCCAGTCCTACATCGCTGGAAATCAGGATGTTTTCCACTTCGTCAAGCACTTCTACATCTACGGTGCTTTTGCCTGCAATGGCCCGGCCCAACTTGCCAAACAGCCCTTCTTTTGTTTTTTCAAGCCCCTTATCGAGGTCTTCCTTTTTCTCTCTGTTAAAAAATTTGTCAAAAAAGCCCATTATAGAGGGGTTTGAATGATTTGAAAATTAACCACGGGGTAGTAAGACCAGTGCGTGGCTCCCATTGATCCCATTTATCCCATTGACCACATTTATCACATTGACCACATTTATCAAATTGACCACATTGACCAAATTTACTTCCAAGTCTCCCCATGGGTGCGTTTAAGCGCGTCCATAAGGTTCACTTTCTGTCGGCGCGACACCTCAATGCTGTCGCCGTTTTCCATGATGAGGTAGCCGCCCTCGCCTTTGATATAGGTTTTCATGAAATTCATGTTCACGATGTGCTTTTTGTGTACACGCACAAAATTGAAACTCGTGAGTGCATCTTCATAGGCCTTTATCGTCCGACTGGCGGTAATGCGGTTGCCCCCATTCAATAAAAAATGCGTGTAATTGTTTTCGGCTTCCAGCCGCGTGATGTCGGAGAGGCGCACAAAATGTACCCCATCCATGGCCGAAATGCCAATCTTGTTGAAGGCATTGGGGGCATTGGGGTTGTAGGTTTGCTGCAAAACCTCCAGACGGGCTTTGGTTTCCGTATTGCGCGGTTTAATCCGGCTTACCGCGCGGATAAGTTCCTCCCGTTCAATGGGTTTGGTGACGTAATCAATGGCCGCAAACTCAAACGCACGGATGGCATATTTGTCAAATGCTGTTACAAAAATGATGTCGAATGGAAGGTCTTCAAGTTGCTGGAGTGCCTGAAAAACCAATCCGTCGGGCAGGCTAATGTCCAAAAAGGCTACATCGAAACGATTGCTGCGGTCATCGGCCAAGCGAAGCAGGTCGGCATTTGAACCTCCTTCTGCCACCACATCCACATCGGGGCAGCACATACGGAGTAGGTTTTTTAAGTTCTCCAGACCTTCTGGTTCATCTTCAATAATGAGTGCACGAGTGAGCATGGCGGTGTTGATTGTTGATGGTTATGATGTGAATGGTTGATTGGGTACTGGGTATTGGTTATTGGTTATTGGTTATTGGTGATTGGTTGATTAGTACTGCTAAAATCAACAGCCAACCAATAACCAGCAACCAATACCCCATAACCAGACAGGGTGCTGCGCAAAAATCCGTTTTTAATTTAAAAAAGCCCCCCGAAGTTCTTGAAAACTTCGGAGGGCTTCGATTTTATTTAAAAAAAGCTGCGTAATGACGATTTACGAAACTGGATATTTGATGTTCTGTACACGCAATTCGTACTTCCAACCTCGCAATTCGTACTTCAAAACTCTCTAATTTTCAACCTAGCCCCAAATTTTACCGTATCGAGGCTGTTCAATTTCCGCAGACTTTCCACGGAAGTGGCGTATTGGCGAGCAATGTCTTCCAAAGATTCATTGCGCCGTACCGTATGGTATTGGTACTGTTTTTCGCGCGGTGCCTGTTGCTCCTCCTGCATGTAGGCTGTTTGATTTCCGGCAGGCTTTGTTTTGCCAGCGGGGGTGGTGTTTTTCTTGGGTGCCACTGCTGGTTTGCTGGGCGAGATGCTGGTAGCGGTAGGTGCTTCAATCCGAATACCGGAGTGCTTTTGTACATACACCGGACGATAGAGTTTGAGCAACTGACCAGGCTGCACGTAGTTGGATTCCATGTCGTTCCAGGATTTCAATTGTACACCGGAGAGGCCAAGGCGTGCCGCAAACTTGTCCACGTGCTCAATTTCCTGTGGTTTGGCCTTGCTGATCCAGTAGCGGCCGTCGCCGTTGTCGGCGCTGGTGTATTTTTCAATACTTTCCAGTTTGTACTTGCGGGCACTGCTCACGGAGTTCAGGTATCGGATAAACGCTGGCATCACACGTTCAGGCACAATCACAAAGTGGCCTTCATTGGTAGGGGGCACGTAGTCGCGTTTGAACCCGGGATTGAGGTCTTTGATGACCTGGTAAGGGATACCAGTAGCATCGGAGATATCGCGGAAGGAAATGCCCTCATACACATTGACGTAATCGGTCAACTGCATATCCAAATCGGGGTTGTTGGGTACCAAGCCGTGGATTTGGAAATAATTGCAAATGTAGGTGGCTGCAATAAAGGCGGGTACATAGTTGCGGGTTTCGGCGGGAAGGTAGCGTTGGATGCTCCAGAAATTGCGGCTTCCGGCGCGGCGTATGGCGGAATTGACCCGACCTGCCCCACTGTTGTAGGCCGCGAGTGCCAGTGCCCAGTCGTCAAATTGTTTGTAGAGGTCGCGCAGGTGGCGGGCCGCAGCATCGGTGCTTTTTACCGGGTTGCTTCGGTCTTCCACGGCGGTGTTGGTTCGAAGACCATACTCGCCGCCGGTGCTGGGCATGAACTGCCAAAGTCCGGTGGCTCCCACGCGGGATACCGCTTTTGGGTTGAGTGCAGATTCTACTACGGAAAGGAACTTCAAATCTTCTGGCACCCCATACTCCTTCATTTTAGCTTCGTAGAGCGGGAAGTAGGTGAGGCGTTTGCCGAGCATGTTTTTGGACTTCTCGGTCTGGATTTGCACATAGGTTTTGATGTACCCCTTTACTACCCCCGTGGCGCGCAATTCCAAGCAACTGCTGAGCGCACCTAGTCTTTCACGTAGTTCTGCATCGGTGATGGTGATGGAGTTTGCGCCTTTGGCGACTAAAATATCAGAGGTGTCAATCGGGTCTTCCAGGTCTGAAAGTTGTTGGGTCTCTTCCTTTTGGGCGAAAACAACGGTGTTCGACAACAGGGTGAAGGCAAGTGCTAACCAGTAGCAAACAGGATTTTTTAGCTGCATTGTTTGTTCAACGTCTTAACGGTTTGCGAG
Organism: Saprospiraceae bacterium; assembly: GCA_022842255.1. Lineage (GTDB taxonomy): Bacteria > Bacteroidota > Bacteroidia > Chitinophagales > Saprospiraceae > M3007. The sequence goes on from JALHPW010000195.1 coordinate 7,883, forward strand.
TGCGGTCATCGGGTGTTGGCACGAAAAAAAAGTCTCCTTCCAAGGCAAAGCCCTGAAAAATAGTCGTCAGAAAATGGTTGAGCAGAAAAAGGGAAGGCGTATAAACGCCTACTAATCGGTTTTATTATTTGAAGCGTGGCAACTGGCTTTTTTAAGATTACCGATTCTAGTGTTTGCCAAAATTAATGCGCAAAAGTCGGGCTCAAATTCCGGCTATGGAATACTTCGTTAGTTAAAATTGAAAATCGTTGGGAAAATCGTCTTTGACATGACAAAACCTGGGCGACGTTAAGGAGCATAAATCAGCTTTCCAGATTGATTTCCCAACCGCCAAAAATAGACCCCTGCAGCCGGGAATATCTTGGCTTCAAGTCGGGTTTTTTCTTGGGCGATCAAGGGTGTTGAAAAGAGTCTATGTCCTTGATTGTCAAATACTTCTAAGATTTCTGCGCGG
>JALHPW010000196.1 GCA_022842255.1 Saprospiraceae bacterium
AATTGCCGGAAATGTTGCTTCCATCCTGCGTTATGGAAAAGATCACCCTTATGGTGAAGTCATGACCGATGCCACACTTTCCAAAATCAATTTGGAGATGATCAAAAACCATTACGACACGTACTTTAAGCCCAATGTGGCGTACCTCGTGGTAACCGGTGATGTAACAAAAGCCCAGGCCGAAAAGCAGGCCAAGCAATATTTTGGTAAGTGGACCAAAGGGGAAGTCCCAACCCACAATTACGGAATACCAAGAGCGCCCGAAAAAACGCAGGTTGATTTTGTGCACAAACAAGGCGCAGTACAATCCGTCATCAATATCACCTATCCCATTGATTTGCAGCCGGGCACACCGGATGTAATCCGCTCCAGGGTGGCCAATTCGTTGTTAGGCGGGTATTTCAATAGCCGACTCAACAGCAACCTGCGCGAAGGCCATGGGTGGACCTATGGTGCAGGCAGCTCTTTGAATCCTGATAAATTGGTGGGCTACTTCAATGCCTCTGCGAATGTGCGCAACGCGGTGACGGACAGCAGTATCATCGAGTTTTTGAAAGAAATGCGTCGGTTGAGTGAGGAAAAAGTGGGCAAAGAGGAATTGCAGGTCGTGAAAAACGTGATGGCTGGTAATTTTTCCAGAAGCCTGGAAGAGCCTGGCACAGTGGCCACCTTTGCGCTTAACACCGCGCGGTACAAATTGCCAGCCGACTATTACGAAAAATACCTGGAGACCCTTCAAAGCGTAAGTGCCGAAGAGGTCCAGGCGATGGCCAAGAAGTACATTCGTCCTGACCGTGCACACATTTTGGTGGTAGGGAACCGGGATGACGTGGCGGAGCGCTTAAAACAGTTTTCTGCCGATGGAAAGGTCAATTTTTTCGATGCTTTTGGCAATCCAGTGAAATTGGCGAACGCTACCTTGCCAGCAGGACTTACAGCCGAGCAGGTAATCGAGGATTATTTGAATGCCATTGGCGGGCGGGCTAAAATCAAGGAAATCAAGGACATGCAATCCACCGCCACGATGCAGATGCGTGGACCAAGTTTTGGCATCAAAATCTCTCAAAAAGGCGGCAACAAGATTGCGATTGAGACCAGTATGAATGGCCAAGCCATGAGCAAGGAAGTTTATGACGGAACCCAAGGTTTTCAAAGTTCGATGGGACAAACCCAGGCCTTAGAGGGTGTGGAACTAGGCGATGTGAAAGAGCAAGCATTGATTTGTAAAGAAGCCAGCTACAAGGCTGCCGGTTACAAACTCATGCTCAAGGGTATTGAGGAAATCAATGGAAGCAATGCCTTTATCGTAGAGGTTGAGCGACCTGACGGCAAAAAAATCACGGAATACTATGATTCCAAAACCAGCTTGAAAATCCGGGAAGTGAGCACCGGACAGGGCATGGATGGCAACCCGAGCGTGGAAACCGTGGACATGTCGGACTTCAAAGTCGTAAACGGCGTTAAAATGCCACATACCATGACCGTTAGTGGTGTTTTCCCCGTTCCGTTTAAAGTGAACATCTCGGAGATTAAAGTAAATGTGGGGGTGGATGATGCCATCTTCAAGATGTAATTCATTTCACAGAGAAACATACCTTTGCGCACTCTGTCAAGTTTTTGACAGGGTGCGCGCTGTTTTTGGACGCTAAAGTTTCTTGCCGGCCGTAAAACAGGGTATCAACAAATCCACGAATCAACAATTAGCAATGTTTCACACACTTTTACAAGCCCCTGCTGCGGGCAACGGATTACTCGGGATGCTGTTCCCGCTCCTCATCATCGTAGTTTTCTACTTTTTCCTTATCCGCCCACAAATCAAACGGCAGAAAGAGCAACAAAAATTCGTCGAAAGCCTCAAAGAAGGCATGGAGGTCGTCACCAATTCAGGCATCATCGGTCGCATTACCAAGATTGACGGTCCGGTAATCCGGCTCATGGTTGACGAAAAGACCTTCATTCGAATCGTAAAATCATCGATTCAAGGTGAATACAAGGGTTGAGGTTTAGATATTTAGTTATTGGGATATTGGGATATTTGACTGGAAAGTTGACCTATTATCTCAATATCCCAATTTCTCAATATCTGATATCCAAACACCTTATCCTACTTGCTTTGCGCAACTAAATCCTTCCGAATATGTTCCAAAACCATTTTTTTAAAACAATCTTGCTGCTTGCCCTCGGTTTGGGCGCTTGTACCCGCAATACCACCCTCCAAGTATTGCAACCCGCGCAGATGACCCTGCCGGAACACATCACCACTGTTGCCATTGTTGACCGCAGTAAACCTTCCAATGGGTGGTCCAACTTCCTGGAAGGTCTACTTACGGGAGAGGACATTGGACAGGACCGCCGCAGTCGGCAAACCGCCGTAGATGGCTTGACCAACGCCCTGACGCGTACACCACGTTTTCAGGTAAAAAGCACGGGAATCGAAATGACCGGTACAAAAGCAGGTGGCCGGATGCCGCCCGCTTTGGAATGGTCAGAAGTAGATAAAATATGTCGGGATTACGGCACCAATGCGGTGGTTACGATTGAATCTTTTGATTCTGACAATTCGCGGAGTGCCCGCCCACACACAGAAACCAAAAAAGATAAAACCGGGAAGCAGTATTCGGTAACTACCTACCGCTCACAGCAACGTACCAGTGTAAGGATTGGTTGGAGGCTATACGACCCCAAGACCAAAATCATTGTGGATGAATACGTTACAGACGATTACCTCGAACGTAATGGCAGCGGCACTACCGAACGCGCTGCACTCAATAACTTACCTTCCCAATTGGATGTAACCCGCAATGTAGCCTACAATGTTGGTATCGAATATGGAGCCCGTATCGCGCCCATTTATGTCAATATCAGCCGGGCTTATTACCACAAAGCAAAAGGGTACAAAAGCCAGATGAAAAGTGCCGCGCGCCATTTGGCCGACCGCGACATTGAAAAAGCCACTGGGCTGTGGAAAAGGGTTATTGCACTTTCTGCAACCAGCAACCGAAAAGCAGCAGGCCGTGCAGCCTACAACATGGCGGTAGCCTCCGAGATAAATGGCAATCTGGAACTCGCTTTAGAGTGGGCCACAAAATCTTACAAAGAGTATGGTAACAAAAAGGCCCGTGAGTACATTAATATCATAAAGGCCCGGCAAAACGATGCGCGTAAAGTGGATGCGCAGATGCCTGGGAAAAAAGTTTGAGTGGTTTGAATAGTTTGAGTGGTTTGACATGGCCGTAACTATTCAAACCACTCAAACAAAATCAACCTACTCAAACAAAATCAAGATTATGATACCCAAGTACCTCTTAACCTTCGCCTGCCTGATCCTTTGGCTGCTCACGTTTAGTGTGGGAGCTTTTATCGACACCAACCCGCTCCGCGCCAACCTTGCACAACAATTCAATTTTAGTGATTTTTTGTTGATTGTCTCGGCATGGATACCTACCAACCTTGGCATTTTGTCCATTTTGGCTGGGCTGAGCGGCGCGTTGATCCGCTCGCTACTACGCAGCCTTGAGGTAGGCGTAGAACAAATCCGCCCCCAGAAGGAAGGCTCCCGGATTTTGGGAGGGGGCGTAGCGGGCTTGATTTTTTACCTCTCGCTGATGGCCGGGGCGTTCCTTTTGATGGATGAGCCTTTTGAGACCACTACCAAACAGCAATACTTCCGTGTGGCGGGTGTGGTATCTTTTATGGCGTTTTTGGCTGGCTTTCGGCCCGATTTGTTGAGGCGGATTTTGGATAAATTGCCGGGGTTTTAATGCTACGACAAATATTTTCCCACAATCGGCATTCGACGGCCCATTCCAAAGGCCTTGGTACTGATCCGAATCACAGGCGCAGCCTGTTCGCGTTTGAACTCATTGATGTTCACCATACGAAGCACCCGTTTTACCAGGGCTTCATCGAAACCCATGGCAATCAATTCATTGGGGCCTTTACGGCATTCGATGTAATGAAACAGCAAAGGGTCAAGCTCCTCATACGGCGGCAAACTGTCGGTGTCCTTTTGGCCAGGACGGAGTTCTGCGGAAGGAGGTTTGATGATAGAGTTTTGGGGGATGACTGCTGGTGCGCCGTTTTTCCCAAGTGGGAGTGTGTTGATGTATTTTACCAGTTCGTAAATCTCGGTTTTGTACACGTCGCCCAATACTGCTAGTCCACCGCACATGTCGCCGTAAAGTGTACCATATCCCACCGACATTTCGCTTTTATTGGTAGTATTGAGCAGGATGTTACCGAATTTATTGCTCATCGCCATGAGCAAGGTGCCGCGCACACGGGCTTGGATATTCTCTTCTGTCACATTAAAAGGTTGTCCAGCAAATTGCTGGGCCAAAGCCGTTTCAAAAGCATCGTACATGGGCTTAATGGCCACAATGTCGTATTGAATGCCCAGGTTTTCAGCCAATTGCCGGGCATCGTCTACCGAGTGGCCACTGCTGAATTGACTGGGCATGAGCAGTACCCGAACGTTTTCGGCACCCAAGGCCTCTGTGGCCAACACTGCGGTCACTGCCGAATCAATGCCACCTGAAAGTCCCAGAATTGCCTTTTTGAAACCCAGTTTTTGAAAATAATCCCGAATGCCCAACACCAGGGCATCGTGGATGAGTTTGATCTTGTCTTTTTGCTGCTCGTTTCCTTTACCCGTCGAAAGAGGACTCATAACCTCCTCTAAATCATACACTTTCAAGCATTCCACAAAATAAGGCATTTCGTCAAAAACCGAACCATCGGGCGAAACCACCAGACTTCCTCCATCAAAAATCACATCGGTTTGTCCACCCACCATATTCACATAGAACATTGGGATTTTGTATTGCAAGACATTGGTCCGCACGATGCCAATACGAGTTTCCGCCTGAACATAATCAAATGGAGAGGCTGAAATATTGACGATGAAGTCGGGCTTTTCTGGCATCATTTCGTCCAGCGGACAAATGGTGTACAGCGGATTTTCATTGCCCAGGTTCCAGATATCTTCACAAATGACGAGCGCGATACGTTTTCCCTTGAACTCAATGGTTTTGAATTCGGTGGCAGGTTCAAAGTATCGGTATTCGTCAAAAATATCGTAAGTTGGCAGAAGCGCTTTGTGTTGAACTCCCAATACTTTGCCATTATAAAGCACAAATGCGGAATTATGTAGATTTTTGCCTAAAGCTATTGGGTTTTTAGTTGGCGAACCTACAATGATGCCAATTCCATAGCTTGCCTTACATAGTTCTTCTATTGAATGCATACAACGATTTATAAAATCGTCGAACTCAAAAAAGTCACGTGCTGGATATCCGCATACGGATTGTTCGGGAAAACAAATCAGGTCTGCTTGTTGGTTTTTGGCCGACTCCACTGCGGCGAGCATTTTGGCAAGGTTTCCTTCGAAGTTGCCTATGTGGAGATTTAGTTGGGAAATGGCGATGCGCATTAATTGGGCTTCTGTTTTTTTTACAAAATTACGTCATGAAATATTCTCAGCCCTCTACAAAATACATGTCAATCTCCCCTTTGTTCTTGGCTGAGATTTTGCCCCGGTAATGGCAGGGGAAAAAGTCTTTGATGACGGCATACGCGTCGCCCGAAATATTGATTCGACCGCCTTCTCCGGCTTGTTCGATCCTGGCTGCTATGTTCACTGTATCGCCCCATATATCGAACGCGAATTTTTTGGAACCAACCACGCCCGCTACTACGGGTCCGCGGTGTATCCCAATCCGAGCATCGAATCGCGGCAACCCTTCTTTTTCCCGGCCGGAATTCCATTCAAAAAGCCAGGATTGCATTTCTTTGGCAGCTGCTACCATGTCGCGAAGTTGGGCACCACCACCGTCGGGCAAGCCTCCGGCGCACATATAGGCATCGCCGATGGTCTTGATTTTTTCCAGGGCGTGTTTGGCCATTATTTCATCAAATTTCTGGAAACAGGTATCTAACTCGGTAACCAGTTGCTGCGGTGTCAACTTTTCCGCTATCTGGCTAAAGCCCACAAAGTCTGCAAACAAAACACTCACATCTTCAAAGTACCGGGCCTTGGTGCGGCCTTGCTTTTTCAATTCGTCGGCTACGAGGGTCGGCAGAATGTTCAGCAGTAAGTTTTCGGAGCGCTGTTGTTCTTCCCGAATGATGATGTTTTTTTCGGCCAGAACACGGGCGTTTTGTCGGGCCCGCACAAAACTGTAGGTTGAGCCTCCAGCCAACAGCAACAACACGCCCATGATGGCATAGTTGAATTTCCGGTTGCTTTCTGACTCACGCAAGGCCAGGTTGGCATTGGAAATAGCAAGCGAATCCATGCCCCGCGTGAAATAGACCGAATCGAGCAAAACCCGCTGTTGCATCACAAGCATGGCGGTTTTCATTTGGGCTTGTGTCATTTGCTCCAGTTCGGCTTGTTGCGCGGCCAATTGGGCTTGCAAGGCCTGGCTTTCTGCCAACAATTTGGCTTCGCTTTCCCGGAATTTGTTCTGATTCTCTGCCAATTGTTTTTGGGTAGTGGAAAGCTCTTGCTGAATTTCTTGTCGTGAGCCAGGGGGTGTTTCCGCCAAATTCCCACCACCTTTGACTTTAGCAATTTGCGCATCCAACGCTTGCACCTCGCGGTCGCGGCCTGCGCGTTGTGCGAGCGTTTTGAGGTTGTCCAGATTGTCAAGCACCAAAGTTTTGTTGTTGCTGCGGGTTTCGCGCAAGATTTTGAGGCTTTGTTCAAATTGTGCCGCGGCTTTGCGTTTTCCACTGAGCATCAATGCTTTGCCTTCTCGGTTCAGCGCATTGGCGCGCAATTCTGGGAGTCGCAACTTGGTAGCTAGGTCACCTGCCTCGTCGGCCATATCTATGGCCTTGGCATATTCCCCGGCATACAAATTGGCATCCGCAATAGCGATTAGCAATTCGACCCGTTTATTGGCATCTGCCCCGCGCAATTGTTCTTCCAGTTGACGGATTTTTTCAGTCTGGGCGACCACGCCATTGACCATGCCCAAAAAGAGCACGCACAGAAAGATTGTTTTGTAGATTTTATACACGGTGATATGTTTTGAATGTTTTCAGGTTCAAGGTTGAAAAATACTGTTGTCAACCTTGAACCTGAACAATCTGCATATGCAAGGATTTTGCCAAAGATGTTCAATGCCCCAACATTGTTTCCTCCAGCTCCCGTTTTTCTTCCCCTAAGGGTGCGTATCGTACCTTCAAACCCGCATCACCACCCGAATTGAAGTATAGGATTCTGATGGAGTGATAACCTTTTTGAAGGTGCGCAATTCCAGATTTTTCGGTCATGCCATGGTCCCCATCGTTGTTTACAATCACTTCACCATCAATGGAAAGCACCGAACCGTCGTCAGATTCCGTCCAGAATTGATAGCCGCCGGTAGCGGGTATGTCCAGGTAGCCTTTCCACAGCATCCCGCACTTGTTTTCCTTGCAGTAAGGGTCTGGTTCAATGGACAGTACATCATCTGCTTTTTCCAAAAATCCGCGCAACACTTTTTCGGTAGTGTATTCGTCGCCTTCCACGGTGCGAAGTTCGGCACGAAGACCGGCAGCTGGTGAGCGAAGCAGGTTTTGGGCTGGAAGTTGCCTTACCAGTTTTACCTGAATAGAATCCGTGTTGCTGGAAATCAAACCCGCTTTGAAGGCCTTGGCCCGAACGGTGCAGGCTGCTGCAGGTGAAAATGGCGCCGTGTAAGTCTGGGAGGTTTCGGAAGGCTCTTTGCCATCGGTGGTGTAGCGAATGGTGGCGCCTGCCGTCTTGGTGCTCAACTTGACCTGTGGTTTTACCGTAGTGGGGTCGTAGTTGAGTTCGACCTTGGGTTTTGCCACGAAATCCCCAAAACCGCTGATTTTCACGGCAAATGCATGCGCTGATTTGATTTTATTGGGGTTATATTCCGGAAGTGTAATCACTACGTTTCCGGCCAGGTTTTCCGCTTTCAGCTTTTCTTTGGTCGCCAAAAACGTGATCTCTGCGCCCGTGATTGGGAGCTGCATCCCTTTCAAAACCAGTTTTCGGTCGTTCGGGTAGCGGGGGAAAATGGCGTACACGGATTTGGTCTTAGGGTTCCAGGTGTAAAAAACCTCTTTCACTGCAAAGCCCGGGTCGGGGTCGACCGTTTGTTTCAGCAGCGGGTCCACTACGGTTTTGCTGCCATCCAATCCCGGTTTCCAATCGCGGCGGCCCATGCTCCATTGTGCGGGTGAGCGCCAGCGACGGGTGTTGTAGATCGCTTCGCCGTTGATGTTCAACCATTTTCCAATTTCGAGCAAGCGGTCCTGCATGATAGGCGGGATTTTGCCGTGTGCATC
>JALHPW010000197.1 GCA_022842255.1 Saprospiraceae bacterium
TTCAGCTACCTCACTCTTGTAAGTAGCAGCGTTTACGAATGTTTTTTTGGTTGTAACCAGACTGTCGCCGGTTGCGTAGTAATAGATCCGGGCCATTTTTGGGATTGAAAAAACATAGGCACCATCGGGGCGGGTCATTACGGTTTGGAGTACCTTTTTTGAATCGGCGTCCTCGACCGTGATTTCGCCGCTCATGGTTTTGCCGCTCCCATCCCGCAAAGTGCCCGTAATTACCACTTGTTCTTCAGGGCGGGCTGCAGAGTCGAGGGGTACGCGCATGATGTCTTGATCTACATATCCGGTGGTCCTGGTGGCCAAGTAAGCCACATTGCCCGATGGAGGGATATAAAAACCATACTCATCCTTGGCGGTATTGACCCCAGCCCCAAGGTTTTCCGGGTTCGACCAGTTTTTCCAGGTATCGTCGAGGCGTGTAGTTTTGAAAACATCAAAACTGCCCTCTCCACCGTGACCATTGGAACTGAAATAAAGGGTTTTGAAATCGCTGTGCAGGAAAGGGGTGCGTTCGTCCAGACTGGTATTGACCGGGCTACCGATTTCGAATGGAATGCCCCAGCCTCCTTTGGGGTTTCTCAGGGCGATATAGAGGTCGATTTTACTGCGAACGCTTTCTTGAGCTTCAAATATCAGGGCTTCCCCATTGTTGGTAATGCTTGCCACCCCAATCCATGCATAGTTTTTCAACAACAAAATGGGCAATGGCTCTGACCAGCCTGTATTTGTCCGTGTCGAAATATGTGGTTTGCCACCAATAAAAAGCACCAGGTTATTGCCATCCGCAGAAATAGACACAACGGCTTCGTTGATTAGTCCGCTAAAAAACTCCTCAATTTTGGGTTCTGACCAGGAGCCATCCGCCTGTCGTTCGCTGTAGAAAATATCTTCACCCACATAATTATCCACCCGTCCGGAAGCTACAAAATACATGATTTTTCCGTCGGCCGACAGCACGGGCACAAACTCAGACCCCTCTGTGTTGATGCCTTTAACAAATTCCAGTTTCGACCCTACGGGCGGTTCTCGATCTACATAAACCGGCTTTTTAGTACTTTTTTTGTCGGGGTTCATCCGGTCGCGAGTCGTTGCCGGTGCTGTTTTTTGACCCACCATCAATTGGTTGAAACGACCTTTGTATTGCTTGGGGATGCTAGTAGCTACTTCCACAAACGAATCGCGGGCAGTTAGCGGGCTTTTGGCTTTTTCCACAAATACCAACACCTTGCTGAAAAGGCCGTTATACGCCTGCTCGATGGCATTGGCCGTGATCTTGTATTCGCTGCCCAATTTTTTCTGGGTTTTTACATCCGCGGCATTGAAATCGTCGAGGGTCTCTTTGTACCCTTTAAGTGCCGAAATCCAAATGCTACGCTCATTGGTGCCCGAAGCGGCCTTTAGGATACCATACCTGGCAGCTATGCTTTTGTCTGGCGTATTCAGATCGCTTTGAAAGCAGACCAGAGCCTTGTCATATTCCCTTTTATCCAACAAGCTAAACCCTTTTTTGACCTGGGCAGTGAGGGGGGAAACACAAAAAAGGAATGCCCAGAAGAGGGTGGCGATTGGTTTTGTCATGTTGGAACTCAATTGATATACGTTTGATGGACAAGATTAGCAATTGCCCGCTGAAAAACGCAAGTAAAGCCGTTGAAATTATCGCTCGGGGCTAAAATGTCCATCCTATCGCCCTTGCCATTTGCCATTATAACTGGGCATCAAATATATTCTTCCGATAAGGCACTTTCACAAAGTCAAGCGTGCCAGGTTTCACGCCAAGGAAGAATTCGTAGGTGCCGCGGTCGGGTTGCCAGCGGAAACTGAGTTGCCAGCAGTGCAGGTCGCGGGTAAAACCAAAAGAAGGATAGACCAGCGATTTTTCGAGGAAATTGTAGCTGATATTGTCCACATCCAGGCTCCATTTGGAAGAAAGCGGGATGCTGCCCGAAAAATTCAAACTATTGGTTCCGATGGTAAATGTATCCCGAGCGGTACCAAACCCGGTCGGGATGAGCTGGCGTGTAAACGAAATCCGGTGATCTACCCTGAAATTGTCGAACATGCTGAGCAGGTCGTCTTTGGGGCGCTTTTGGCCTGTTGAGGCCGAAGTGGCATCTACCGGTTTTCCTTTTTTGGCAAACATATCCCGCAGCTGTTTCACCTGGAATCCGGTATTGAGGGCGATACCAAACTGTGTTGTGCGCACCAATCGGCCTTTTTCCTTGATCATAAACCGGTTTACCCGGTTGCCTTTTTCGTCGGCAATGTAGGGGTCGAAAGTGACATTCCAGGTCAGGTTGGAGATGCCTTTGAACAAGCGGAAAAGCCCCCCGGTACTTACGATGCTCCATTTCAGGGAATCGCGGGTGGGGGTGTAGGAGCCGGCAAAGTTCAGACCGTCAAAAATGCGTTTTTTCAGAACGGTGTCGCGTTTTGCCGAGAAGTACTTGAATTCCAACACATTACTGATGCCGTACCCAATGCTTAAATCGCGTTTGCCGAGGGTGGGCTTGTTGTAAATCCCGTCATCGTAAATGCCGTAAAGCAGGGTATCCCCCTTTCCGGGTCGGTTGTCGGTGTAATACGACTTGAAGTAACGGTCTTGTTGTTTGCTGAAATCAGGGCCAAAGCCAGTGTTCAGGGTAGGGCTCATTTTGTGCCGGATGCCCTGGAACCAGGCTTTGGGGCGTTTGGGGTTGCCTTTTCTGGTGAGGAACAAAGAGGTGCTGGCCGACAGGGTGGCTTCGTATTTTCGGAAGGAATAGAGGCCCCAATTTCGTGTGGTCTCGACAATGCCATAGGTGGATTTTGCTTCATTGACCTTTCGTTCTATGAATTCCCCGTTTTGGAAAATGCTGTCGTACACCAAAATGGTCTCGTCCCTCAGGTTTTTCTCAATGGTATACGGGTACCAGTTCTCCTCGTACCGAATTGTAGGTGTGATGTTGATGTATTTAAACACCTTAAAGACATAGTCCGTGCTGGCCTGGTGCTGGATACCCATCCTGGAGCCTTCCAAGGTTTCACGTTCAAAAAGGAGCGTATCGACGGTACGGATGGAATTGTCGAGTTTGGCGGAATAGTTGACGGATAGCTTTTCGTACCAGCGTTCCTCACCGACCTGAATTTTTCTTTTGAACGGAAATACCCGTTGCATAGTGAATTGGGCACTTGGCAGGGTAATGTCCATCTGCCGGGTCTGTGTATTTTGCGAGTGCCGCAACCCGATGGTATATTGATAGGGCTTTCCGGGGTAAGTTTTGGTATAGGAAAGGTTGGAGCTCAGGGTGTTTTCAAATACGCTTGCAAAATTGTTTTGGTTCCGTTGCTGGTCGCGGTTGGTCTGGATATTGACCGAACCATTGAAGCGCCTAGAAGGGTGTGCCTTGGGGTCTTGTGTGTGTGTCCACTGAAGCCCGAAAGACTTGGCAGACACTTTTTGCGCTTTGGAGTCCTCGGTAACGCGGTTGTTGTAGTTCAGGTTGAAGTTGCCATTGTTTCGATAGCGATAATTATACCGGGAATTGGCGGTCACGCCCCAGGTGCCACCGGTAAATGCCCGGAAGAGGAGGGTAGCGTCCATGTGTTCAGAAATGGGTTGATACCACCCGAGTCCCTCCACACCAAATCCTTCCACGGAGCGGAAATCAAAGTCCTTGGGAATGATTAGTCCAGCTTTTCGGGTTTTGGTCATGGGGAAAAAGCCGAACGGGATGACCAGTGGGGTAGGGATACCGCCAATTTCGAGGTTAGAAAGCCCTGTAACCACCAATTTATCCTGGATAACTTTCAGTTTTTGGGTCCGGATGCCAAAGTGTGGGTGCGGGTCGTCGCAAGTGGTCAGGAGGGCATCCTGGTTGTAGATGATGTTTCGGGCTTTTTTGGTGGTATCTGCAGAAGCGGCACTGATGAATTTGGCACGTTCCCCAAGTATGTACATGTCTTCTTGCTGGGTACGGGCTTCGTAGATGATGCCTTTTTTTGACTTGAAATTGTAACGCAGTCGGGTGGCTGTAAACTGCTGTTCCCCATCCTGAAAATCAGGTAGTCCGGCGAGTTGGCCAGAGGTGTCAGGAAATTGTTGGGCGGAAATTTCGTTATTCCCATAATCCAGCAAAATATAGCCTGCTTTGATGTTCAAGGAGGTATATTTTACGGTAGCGCCCCCATACAAGTGTACCTGTTTGTTTTTGACATCGAACCACATGGAATCCTCTGCAGCGTATTCTACCACGTCGTCGAGCGCATCATTGCTGATTTTTAATGTGGAAAGATCCACGGCAAGGGAGTCCTGAAAAGTAGCTGGTGGCAATGAATCCAGCACAGGAATTGAGTCCGCGACTTGTGCAAAGGCAGGGCCGCACAAGAGCAAGCAAGCAATTTGGAAGAAATGCCGATATTTGCCGGGTAATTTTTGCACTGGTCTTTTTGCTAAGGCCCAAGAGTCTGCTAATCCTCTACTCGCCCTCATTTAATTGAAGAAAACTTAGAGTTCAATTTTATGAAGTCAAACTTCGCCCTACGAACGTTCTCGCTCCTCGCGGCGTGGCTTATTTTTGAAAATTTTAACCTTCCTGCTGCCGTTGAGGACAGCGGGCGGCCAGTTTTGAATGCTGGATGCTGCAAAAGTAGCGAAGGCTGCGGTTTAGGGCATCAATTCCTCAAAGTTCGTGATGAAAACTTGTTTGGTGCACGGTTTACGGTGTACGGTGCACAGTTTCCGGTGCACGGTTCACCGTCAACAGTTCACGGTCAACGGTTCATGGTCAACGGTCAACGGTCAATGGTCAACGGTCAATGGCCAACGGTCAACAATCAGCCGCCGTATAAAATCAGAACAATTGTCCTTGATGCAGGTCATGGCGGAAAGGACCCCGGCTGTGTAGGGGCCTCTGCATTTGAGAAGGACAATACTTTGGCTATTGTGCTGCGCCTTGGGGCATATATTGAGGCTAACTACCCGGAAATCAAGGTGATATACACCCGCGACTCCGACGTTTTTATTGAATTGAATGAACGGGCCGCCATCGCCAACCGCAACCATGCCGACCTTTTTATCAGTGTGCATTGCAATGCATTACCAGGTAAAACCGTCCAGGGCGCTGAAACCTATGTATTGGGATTGCATCGAAGCAAGGACAACCTGGAGGTAGCTCGACGCGAAAATGCCTCGATTTATCTGGAGACGGATTATGAGAAAAATTATGGAGGCTACGACCCGGAAAGCCCGGAGGCGGAGATTTTTGCCAGTGTTTGGCAAAGCGCTTACTTGGAACAGAGCATTTTGTTGGCCAGTTATGTGCAGCAATTTGCGAATGCCGTAGCGTTCCGAGAGGATCGGGGCGTTAAGCAGGCAGGATTTTTGGTCTTGCGTGAAACGGCCATGCCTTCCGTGTTGATTGAAACCGGCTACCTGACCAATGCCAATGAAGAGCAATTCTTGGCCTCAGAAGAGGGTCGCGAACAAATGTCATTGGCTATTTTCCAATCCTTCGAAGCCTATAAGCGTCACATGGAAACCGGCAAACCCATTGATCAAGTTGCGGAAAACACAACGATTAAAAAACCGCTTCCGGCCAAAACCGTTGCGCAGAAAACCCCTGTTCCGGTAAAACCGACTGCCAACAGCAAGACCACGGTAGCAGAAAAGCCCAAAACAGCGCCTGCCAAAACGAATGCCACAGGCAAAACACCCACTGTTCCAGCCCCAGCAGCACCCAGCTACACCATTTTTCTGTTGGCTTGGCCCAATCGACTTGACCCCAATGTTGGTCAACTTAGTTTGCTAGCCAATGTTAAGGAGCTGAAAAAAGATGGAAAGTACCATTACTACTCCGGCAATTATGCCAATAAAGCCGAAGCAGAAAAAGTACTGCCCGAAATCCAGAACATGGGTTTTAAAACAGCTAGTATTGAAAGGTTATGATATTGGGAAATTAAGATATTAAGATATTAAGAAAATATCCCAATATCCTAATATCCCAATATCCCAATATCCCAATATATCAACATCCAATCAAAATGCTCAAAATCAGCAACGAAATCAAAATTGCCCTGCTTGCCTTGGCTGCACTTGCCCTTGGTTTTTGGGGTTTCAAATTCCTGAAAGGCCAAAACGTCCTGACTACCTCCAAGACGTTTTATGTCAAATACGACAATGTAGATCAGCTACGGCCTTCCAGTCCGGTGTTTATTAAGGGGTTCCAGGTTGGCATGGTCAAGGATATGTATATCGATAAGACCGACGACAAAACCATCATCACCGTTTTGAGCATTGAAGGGAAAGTTGATATTCCAAAGGATGCCATCGCCAGTATCATTGGCTTAAGTCTTATGGGCGGGAAGGCCATTGAAATCCTCATCCCTCACCCCTGCGATGGGGACTGCGCCGAAAGTGGGGATTATTTGATTGGAGGTTCTAAATCGCTCATTCAGAGCCTTTTGGGAAACCCGGAAGACTTTGATGCCTATACCGATCGCCTGAAAAAAGGATTGTCCATCGACTTTGATTCGCTTGCCAGGGCCAACCCAAACGGGGTAGCGGGATCGGTGGTTGCGCTTGACAATTCTTTGCACAACATCGAATTGATGACCAAGCAACTCAATGAAATCCTGGCGCTTAACAAGCAGAGCATTGCTGCAATAACGGGCAATTTTGCTTCCATCAGTGGGACCATCAAAGCCAACGATAAAAACATCAGCGATGCCATCGCGAACTTGTCGGCGCTCAGTGCACAACTGAAAGATGCTGGATTAGATCAGACCTCCAAAAAGGCTGCCAGTGCGATTGACTCTGTGACCATGTCTTTGGCTTCCCTGCGTAGCACTTTGGCTGCTACCACAGGCACTATCAATCGGGTGGATACCTTGGCCCAAAATCTAGTTCGTGGTAAAGGCCTAGTCGGCAAAACCCTGACGGATGAAGAGTTGTACAACAATCTTGTGAGTACAAGTCGCCACCTTCACCTCCTGTTACAAGACTTGCGGCTACACCCAACCCGTTACAACACGGTGAAAGTCAAGCTGTTTGGGAAGAAGAAAACGAAATATGCAAATCCAACAGATGACCCCGCCTATCAAATATTGGTGGATAGTTTGGAGCGGGATTATAGCAAGAAGGTGAAGAATTAGGGGATGTCAAAAAAAATCCGCCCCTTATACGACGAACACGGCGCTGAAGGATACTACCGAGCGTTCGGCGATCAATACGAAAACCCACATTTGCCGGAAATCAGTGCCTTGTTGGAGCGCAATTTTGAACGATTGGATTGTTCGGGCACGGTCTTGGACTTTGCTGCGGGGGGAGGGGAGGTGACCAGTATTTTGTTAAAGCTAGGGGCTAAACAACTGCTGGGTTGCGACCCTTTTACCCATACTTTGTTTGAGCAAAAAACTGGGCTGCCCTGCCTTCAAAGCTCCTTTAAAGATGTTGTGCGGGAAGGTATTCCGGGGTCTTATTCCTTGATTGTCAGTTCTTTTGCGATGCACCTTTGTCCCCAGAAGGACCTCTTTTCGCTTACCTGGAATTTATTGCAAGCAGCCCCTGTGCTCGTCATTATCACGCCACATAAACGCCCTGAACTTGAGAAATTGCCTGGCATTCAACTGCTTTGGGAAGACTATGTGGAGACCGACCGAGGGAAAAAAGTGCGGATGAAAGCTTACGGGGGCGAGATTTCCACATAAAAAAACTCCGGGCCCACTCTTTTCAGGAGTAGGCCCGGAGCAAAATTCTTTCGAAGGCTGATGGATGAAAAGGAAATCACGCAGATGCGAACATACGACCCTCTCCGGGTTGGATGTTTGATTGCGGGCCTGCAAGGTACGCAATTTGATCGGGCGTGACTTGACGGTTCATCAAGTCATAAACTTCCAATGCTTGGTCGCGGGTAATGGACGGAAACTCGTCGAGAAACTCGTTCAAGCTCACGCCAATGCGCAGGAAGTCATAAAATGTTTCTACGCGAACACGGGTTCCGCTAAAAACAGGTGCTCCATCTTGGATTTCAGGGTGTACGCTGATTGAGGAGAAAGGGCTCATCCGACACTGCTGTTTAAATTGTAAAAACTACGGCCGGGACTACACAAATACAAGGGATTAAGAGAAACCAAGGATTAAAAACGATTTAGTGGTGCGAAGTTAGAGAATGTTAATAAGGGTCAAAATTTTGGCGTATGTTTTTTTAAAAAATAAGGTTTTGACCGGATGCTTCTCACAGTTATACTAGGGGAAACCCTGAGTGGGGGAGGGGGGATTGGGGCTTATGGG
>JALHPW010000198.1 GCA_022842255.1 Saprospiraceae bacterium
CCTGCGTTTATGGCTTGAAAAAACGACCCTTGCCATCAACGAAACCTATGCCAAACACCCTCAGCTTGCCTACGGGTACGATTGGTTGGCCTTTGCGCACATCGTCATCGGCGTGGCTTTTATTGGGCCTTATCGCGACCCGGTCCGGAATATTTGGGTGATTGAATGGGGCATGATTGCTTGCGTGTTGGTGCCGTTTTTGGCGTTTATCTGCGGGCCCATTCGGGAAATTCCGCTGTTTTGGCGCGTTATTGATACTTCATTTGGCGTGTTTGGGATTTTACCGCTTTGGTGGGTGCGGAGAAAGATTTTGGCGTTGGAGCGGATCGGTGTTTAATTTGCAAGTCACAAGTAGCAAAATGGGACTATGACTTGCTACTTACGCAAAAGTCCGCCGTGGCTTTTGTAGGTTTGCACATCAAATGGACATCTCCCGACGTCAAATCTTGTTGCTTCTTGCCTTGGCTTTGTTGCTCATCCTGACCAACTTTGCTGTGGAAATTCTCGCGCCAGATGCACAAACCTGGTTGCGCGAACATTTCGGCGACCGATTCAAAGCAACCCTTGTCGGCATTTTGATTGTAGGGACGCTTATAACCCTGCTGATCAGCGACTGGCAAAACTGGTTCAAAAAGGGTGTTCCTGATGCCGCCACTGCCGTAGAACCCTCCCTGCAAGACGAACTCATTGCCAACCTAAAAGCGAAATATCAAAAGCGCATCGACTCCAAACTAGCAGGTCGATTCCCCGTTAATTTGCGCATAAACGCCTCCAATACAGGCACTTCGGAGGAAACCGCCCAAAGTTTCATCACCCTGCAAGACGAAGAAGTGGGCCATGAAATCGGGGAAATATTTGACCGGGCAAAAGGTCGTCTTTTGATTGTTGGGCTCCCAGGCGCGGGCAAAACAACCCTGTTGCTTCAACTTGCGGTAGAATTGCTCAAGCGGGCCGAATCTGTACCGGCGACTTCAGTCGCCGTAAACTCGCCTGCCTCAAGCACCGCGATTCAAGCGGATAAGCCGCCGGTACAATACCTGTCTTGCTCAACCTGGCCACCTGGCGCTCCGAATTTGCTACGTTCGATGAATGGTTGAAACGAATCCTTCCCAATGAACTCGGCTCCTCTAAAGCCCTGGCCGAAAAAATCCGGGCCAATATCCCGCTAGTGCTACTGCTCGATGGATTGGATGAGGTGCCCGAAGCGGACCGAAACTCCTGCCTCGAAGCCTTGGGACAATATGGGGTCAAGCCTGGGCATCAATTTGCCCTTAGCTCCAGAATTGAGGAATACGCAAAGGCCAAAGACGCGCCCGTGTATGGTCAGGTAGAAGTGGCGCCCCTGACTGCAACCCAAATTGAGCAGAATTTATTGGCATATTCCGGGCTCACACCTGAAGCGAAACCCCTGCTCAATGCCATTCAAAAAGACCCATTGTTGAAGCAGGCGATTGAAAACCCGTTTTACCTGAATACGGCGCAGTTGCTTTTTGCTTCCGGGAAGAACTGGTCGGAGTTTGGGTTTGTGGCTGGGGATGTGGCTGGGCGGCAAAAGGAGTTGGTGGAGCGGTTTATTAGGTGGGCTTTGACCCACAAGATGAAGCGGTATTATATACCTGAGAAAATAGAGAAGTGGCTTGGCTTTTTGGCTGAGAAGATGGAGAAGGAGAAATTGAGGGTGTTTGAGCTGGTGGATTTAGCGTCTTTTTCATCTTGGTTGATTTGGGTGTTTAAAGTGGTCGGAAACGCAACATTGATAGCCCTAACAATAGGGGTGCTGTCCAATGGCAATTATAGTTTGGCTGAATACGTTTTATTTGCACTTTTTTGTGTGTTTTTGTTGGTAGCTATTGCGGTTCTTATTGGTGTTTATTATCTAAAGAAAGTGATATTCGACAATTGGAACGAAGAAAAAGAAGACACCTCATTTTTAAAATTTGTAGGCTATATATTCTCAACATTGATATTGCTTTTGATTTTCCCTTGGCTTATCGATAAGGATGTTGTAAAGAACAAATATCCATATCAAAAATTCTTCTCTAAAGCAGAATTGCTTCGTTTGGGTCTGCTTCATCATCTTATTTTTAGGTTTTTATTTTACTCCAACTCCTCCCTCCCCCTACGCCTAGTCCACTTCCTAAACGAAATGTCCCGTCGCCATCTCCTAGAATTCGACGGCAACCTCGATACCGAAACCGGCGGCGGCTCCTGGCGCTGGCGGCACCGGATTATTCAGGAACATTTTTTAACGATGAACGATGAACGAGTAACGATGAACGAGTAACTTTTTTTGCGCTAACTGGTTACAAAAAAACGTTCATAGTTCATCGTTCATAGTTACTCGTTCGTTCCTTTGCGTCATGAAAAAAATCCTCGTCGCCAATCGTGGCGAAATCGCTTTGCGCGTGATGCGCACCGCCCGCAGGATGGGCATTGCTACGGTAGCCGTTTATTCTGAAGCTGACCGACACGCGCCGCACGTTCGTTTTGCGGATGAGGCCGTGCTGCTCGGTCCTGCTCCTTCGGCCCAGAGTTATTTGCGGGGTGAAAAAATCATCGAAGCCGCCAAACAATTGGGGGTAGATGGCATTCACCCGGGCTATGGTTTTTTGAGCGAAAATGCGGCATTTGCACGTATGGTGGGTGAAGCGGGGATTACCTTCATCGGACCCAAACCGCTGAGCATCGAGGTGATGGGCAGCAAACTCGCCGCCAAGGAAGCCGCTAAAAAATTCAATGTACCCATGGTGCCGGGCATTGAAGAGGCCATCACTGATGTGGCCATGGCCAAAGAAATTGGTCGGCGCGTGGGTTACCCGATTCTCATCAAGGCTTCAGCTGGCGGCGGCGGCAAAGGCATGCGCATCGTGGAGCGCGAGGAAGACACGCAAGAACAAATGGAGCGCGCCATCTCGGAAGCCGTTTCGGCCTTTGGCGATGGTTCGGTTTTTATAGAAAAGTATGTCACTGGCCCCCGCCACGTGGAGGTGCAGGTGATGGGCGACACGCATGGAAACATCGTATATCTCTTTGAGCGTGAGTGCAGTATCCAGCGCCGCCACCAGAAAGTAGTGGAAGAAGCGCCTTCTGCTATCCTCTCACCGGAAATGCGCCGCGCCATGGGCGAAGCCGCTGTCCGGGCGGCAAAATCTTGCGATTATGTGGGGGCAGGCACGGTAGAATTCCTGGTAGATTCGAACCGGAATTTCTACTTTTTGGAAATGAACACGCGGCTTCAGGTCGAACATCCTGTAACGGAAATGATTACAGGCTTGGATCTGGTGGAGCTACAAATCCACGTGGCGCGAGGCGAAAAGCTGCCTTTTGCCCAAGAAGATTTGCAAATCAACGGACACGCCATCGAGATCCGCGTGTACGCCGAAGACCCACTGAATAATTTCTTGCCATCCGTGGGGACTTTGGAACGGTACCGCATCCCCAGCGGACCTGGTATTCGGGTCGACGGCGGATTTGAGGAAGGCATGGAAGTGCCAATTTATTACGACCCCATGCTCGCCAAACTCGTAGTGCACGGCGCAACCCGCTCCGAGGCCATTCAAAAATTGAAGGAAGCCATTGCCGCTTATGAGGTGGAAGGCGTGGCCACCACCTTGCCATTTGGCCAATTTGTGCTCGACCATCCGGCATTTATCAGCGGCGATTTTGACACACATTTCGTTCAACAGTACTATACGTCGGAAAAACTGATAGAAAGTCAAAAGGCCGGCGCGGAAGTTGCGGCCATGCTGGGATTGCGTTTTCACTTGGACAATAGAAGGAAATTGACCGTACCAGTGGTAGTGGAAAGCAAATGGCGGGAGCGGGTTTGATGGATTGCGATATGGAGATATTATGCGAATGGCACACGGATGACACGGATGAGACACGGATTTACCCTCTTTAAATTTAATATCCGTGTCTCATCCGTGTCATCCGTGTGCCATTCTTGTCAGTAATTGTAGAGTAGATTCGCATCGAATTCCCGACCTTTGCCCCATGGTCAAAATAGGCAACGTAGAACTAGGCGACTTCCCGCTCTTGCTCGCCCCGATGGAGGATGTGAGTGATCCGCCTTTCCGCAAACTTTGCAAGGAGCAAGGCGCTGACATGGTGTACACCGAATTTATTTCGGCGGATGGATTGGTGCATGAAGCAAAACAGACTTTCCAAAAGCTCGAAATCTTTGATTATGAACGTCCTGTGGGCATCCAGTACTTCGGCGGACAACTGGAAAACATGATCGAAGCGGCCGAAATCATTGAGGCCAAAAATCCCGATGTTATTGATATCAACTTCGGTTGTCCTGTTGCAAAAGTTGCTTGCCGCATGGCTGGCGCGGGGTTGCTGCGTGATATTCCTCAGTTGGTGCGGCTGACCGAAGCAGTGGTAAAAACGACCAAACGGCCGGTTACCGTCAAGACCCGGCTCGGCTGGGACGATTCCACCATCAACATCCTGGAAGTGGCTGAGCGTCTTCAAGATGTGGGCATCCAAGCCCTGAGCATCCATGCCCGCACACGTGCCCAGATGTACAAGGGCGAGGCCAACTGGGAATGGATTGCCAAAGTAAAAAACAACCCCCGGATGCACATTCCCATATTCGGGAACGGCGATGTGGACAGTCCACAAAAAGCCCTGGATTACAAAAATCGTTTTGGTCCGGACGGGATTATGATTGGTCGCGCCAGCATTGGTTACCCTTGGATTTTCCGCGAAATCAAACATTATTTTGCCACAGGTGAATTGCTGGCACCACCTACGATTCAAGAGCGCGCGCTAGCCGCTCGACAGCATTTGGCTGACAGTCTCGCTTGGAAAGGTCCAAAACTCGGCGTCCTTGAGATGCGCCGCCATTATGCACCGTATTTCAAAGGGTTGCCGGACATCAAACCGTGCCCGACTGGTTACGGAGATGGAGCCTGCTACTTTGTTTGCTATTTTGGATGAGATTGAGGAGGTTTATTCGAACAAGAATTTTGATTTTGCCGCGAATTGCACGGGTTTGCACGAATTGGAGGAGGTTTAGGTTTTGCCACGAATTGCACTAATTTTCACGAATTAGCCTTGGCTTGGTATTGGTTTTTAGCCAGACGAAATTTTGTGCAATGGAAAAATTATTGTAAATTCGTGTAATCCTGGCAAACTCAAATTCATCCAATTAGTAGCAAAACAAGAATCCAAATGAATCAGAATGACATTTTTTTCAAAGATGAAAGCTATAAAATCGTGGGAATCTGTATGGAAATCCACCGTATTCTAGGGAGTGGGTTGTCGGAGGTGGTTTATAAGGATGCATTGGAATACGAGTTTGAACTCCATGGCATTCCCTGCGAGCGAGAAAAAAAATACCCTGTAGAATACAAGGGGATTATTTTGCCCCATGTTTTCTTTGCAGATTTTGTTGTTTTTGACAATATTATCTTGGAGGTAAAAGCACTCAATAGCATAATTGATACCCATATCGCCCAAACCATTAACTATATAAAATTGACTAAAGGTCAATTTGGCTTATTGGTGAATTTTGGGGCACCCTCATTGCAGTACAAACGTTTGATTGTTTGATTGAGCCATTTTTTGCGCAATTTCAATTCGTGAAAATTCGTGCAATTCGTGGCAAACGAAAATTTCCATGTTTTTTTCCATACTCCCTGAAGAGCGCAGGGTTCTAGAAATTGTCAGCAAATGTGCCCTCGAAATGGGCGTTCCGGCGTATGTGGTAGGCGGGTTTGTACGCGACCGTTTGTTGGGTCGCCCAACCAAAGACATTGATATTGTGTGTGTAGGCGATGGTATCCGACTGGCAGAAGCCGTGGCTGGACGATTGGTTCCAAGACCTAAGGTTGCTGTGTATAGCCGTTTTGGTACAGCTATGCTGCGTTGCGATGGAATCGAATATGAGTTCGTGGGTGCTAGAAGGGAGAGTTACAGTCCCGACAGCCGCAAACCGGATGTGGAATTGGGAACACTGGAAGACGATCAAAACCGCCGTGATTTTACCATCAATGCCCTGGCCATGAGTCTGAGCATTGAGGATTTTGGTCACATCATCGACCCTTTCAACGGCCTGGAACACCTCGAGAAAAAAATCATCAAAACCCCACTCGACCCCGGTCAAACCTTCTCTGACGACCCTTTGCGAATGCTCCGCGCCATTCGTTTTTCCAACCAACTGGATTTTGAAATCGAGCCTTCCACCGTGAACGGGATTGCCAAATACAAAAGCCGGATACACATTATTTCAAAGGAACGGATTACGGGCGAGTTGGAAAAAATCCTGATGACCCAGAAACCCTCTGTGGGTTTTAAATTGTTGTTTGACTCGGGCTTGTTGAAATTGATTTTCCCTGAAATGGTAGCGCTACAAGGCGTAGAAGACCGCAATGGACGTGGCCACAAGGACAATTTTTACCACACCTTGGAGGTGCTGGACAATGTGTGCCGCCGGTCGGACAACATCTGGTTGCGTTGGGCAGCGGTATTGCACGACATCGCCAAGCCTGCGACCAAGAAATTCGACCAAGAGTCTGGCGGATGGACCTTTCACGGACATGAATGGTTGGGCGCAAAAATGGTTCCCAAGATTTTTCGCGAAATGCGCCTGCCGCTTGATTCCAAAATGGAATTCGTGCAAAAAATGGTCTTGCTGCATTTGCGGCCCATTTCGCTGACCAAAGATCAGGTGACCGATTCAGCGGTGCGCCGCTTGTTGTTCGACGCAGGCCCGGACATTGAAGATTTGATGAAACTCTGCGAATCGGACATCACGACCAAAAATCCGAATAAAATGCGACGTTACCTGGAGGGCTACGAATACCTCAAGGAACGCATGGCACTGGTCAACGAAGCCGATCGATTACGACTTTGGCAGCCGCCAATTACGGGTGAAATTATTATGCAAACCTTTGGTATTCAGCCTTCTCGGGAAGTTGGAACCATTAAGACCGCCCTGCGAGAAGCTATTTTGGATGGGGAAATCGAGAACAATTATGAAGCTGCTTTTCAGCGGATGTTGGAAGAAGGGGCTAAGATTGGGTTGGTTGCTGCGAGCGATGGGCACACGGATGACACGGATTAGACACGGATTTTATCCCAAATAGCAGCCAAATCCGTGTCTAATCCGTGTCATCCGTGTGCCCATCGCTCGCAGTCTGGCCCTTACTTCTTCTTCCTTTTCTTATAATTCTCCAACACGAACGACCCCAAGCCCGAAAGGCTAGAATAAAAAGCGGTCCCATTGTTGGTCTGCGTAAATGTCTCCACAAAACGCATCAAATAGGGGTCGCGGGCAATCATAAACGTCGTAATCGGAATCCCCATTTTTTTGCAGCGAAGTGCCAGGCTCAAGCATCGGTTGATGATTTTACGGTCAAGCCCAAAGGAGTTTTTGTAGTAGTTTTTCCCAATTTTCAAACAAGTTGGTTTGCCATCCGTGACCATGAATATCTGCCGGTTGGGATTGCGACGTTTTTTAAGGATATCTAGCGCAAGTTCCAATCCAGCTACTGTATTGGTGTGATACTCCCCATTGGTAAGATATGGGACGTCTTTGAGTTCAATGGCCCAGGCATCGTCGCCAAACACGATAATATCCAGGGTGTCTTTGGGAAAACGAGTGCGAATAAACTCTGCCAAAGCCAGCGCCACCTTCTTTGCTGGCGTGATCCGATCCTCTCCATAAAGCGTCATCGAGTGGGATATATCAATCATCAGCACCGACGACATTTGGCTCTGGAAATACGTCTCGTGGACCTCCAAATCCTCCTGGGTCATGTTGAATTCCTCAATCCCGTGGTTGATGTAAGCGTTTTGCAGCGAATTGGTAACGGCAATGTTCTCGAGTGAATCCCCAAATTCGTAGGGTTTGACATCGGAAGTGTGTTCGTCACCACGACCGATGGTTCCGGTGTTGTGCTGACCACTCTTGGCTTTTTTCAGGTCGCCAAAAATATCATCCAGGCTTTTTTGCCGCAGACTGATTTCAAGTTTGGAGGTGGGCCCCATGCCGCCCTCTGCATCGCCATCGGGTTGAATATAACCCCGTTCCTTCAATTCATTGATGAAATCGCCCATGCCGTACTCGTCCGTGGTGAGTTTGTATTCCCGGTCGAGTTCATTGAGCCATGACAGGGCCTCGTACACATCCCCCGACGTGTAGAGCATCAGCTCCTGGAATATCTTGAAAAGCCGATCAAAGGTGGTTTGATCGGGGTCGGGCTTATAATCTGTGAAACGGAAACCGAGCATGTGTGGGTGTTGAGTTGTTTAGTTGGGGATTTG
>JALHPW010000199.1:0-5804 GCA_022842255.1 Saprospiraceae bacterium
TTTCCGCAATCCTTCTTTTGAGGATGCCCCGGGGGCTGGTAAATGTCCAAAAGGTTGGTATTCAGGCTATAAGGGCAGTACCCCTGACATCATGCCGGGTGCCTGGGAAATCATGTTCCCGCCGCAAGAAGGCAAAACCTGCGTGGGGCTCATTGTTCGGGAAGACGGTACTCGGGAAGACATTAGCCAGGCTTTGGCCGAGCCCTTGCTGGCTGGGAAATGCTACGCCTTCACTGTTTTCCTGGCACACGCCCCCAAATATGTTGGGTACAACAAGCCAACCCGTTTGCGCGTTTTCGGCAGTTCCGAGAAGGGCGGGGCAACCCAATTGCTGGCTTCCTCGCCGTTGATTGACCACAGCGATTGGCGACAGTATAAATTTGAGCTCAGTCCCAAAAGCAATGTGACCCAGTTGGTTTTTGAGGCGTATTACGCCCCGGGGGTCGTTTTTAAATACAAGGGAAATCTTCTACTTGACAACTGCTCCCCCTTGGAAAAGTGCATTCGGGCTTGAGTCCAGGCACTATCAACTTCCCGATCGATAAACTTTCGGAAGTTTTTTGCCGCAAAATTTGAACCTAAACACGATGCACATCCCGAGGACCTTACGTTTTTTTGTTTTTCTCAAGATTTTAATCCCCATTTTCTTTTGTCCCGCCGTACTTGCGGCGCAAGCCGATTCACTTTCCACGCCATTTGTTTTAATCGAAAAAATCACGATTGAAGGGAACAAAAAGACGAAAGCGGGCACGATACTCCGCGAACTGAAATTTGCCGAAGGCGATTCCCTGGCCAGTCCCACCTTACTAGAACAATTGGAGCGAAACCGGCTCCTGCTCCTGAACCTCGGGATTTTTACCGAAGCCAATATCAGTGTGGCCAACTGGGGGCCCGAAGGCCGTGTACAGCTCCTGGTGAAGGTCACAGAGGGCTGGTATGTGTATCCAGTGCCCATTCTTTCGCTTTCAGACCGCAATTTTAATGTCTGGTGGAATGAGTTCGACCGCTCGTTCAAACGGGTGAATTACGGCCTCGACTGGAGCCAGCTCAACCTGACTGGCCGCGCCGATGCACTGAAAGCCAAACTCCAATTTGGTTTTACCAACCGCTACGAACTGGCTTATCGAAGCCCCGGCCTCAACCGAAACCGGACATTGGGGCTGGAAGCCAGCCTTTCCTACAGTCGGGCCCACGAACTTTCGTACAAAACCACGGCCAACAAACTCGATTTTTTGAAGGTCCGCGAATCTTGGCAAATTGAACAGGTATTGGCATCTGTTACCCTGATTTCGCGCCCCAAACTCTTTATCAGTCAATCTTTTACGTTAGAGTTTCGGGACAATATGGTGTCCGACACCATTGCAAAGGTCCTGAACCCCGACTATTTTTTAAACAGCGATACCCGCCAACGCCATTTCAGCGCGGTGTACGCCGCGTCGTTCGACTACCGGGATTTCAGGCCTTACCCGCTCAAAGGCTGGCGGGCCATTTTAGAGGTCCGGAAAAATGGATTGTTGCCTTCCGACGACCTTCAGCTGTTTCGCGCCTTTGCGGAGTGGGACCAGTACTTTTCGTTCAATAAATGGCTGAGTTTAGAGCTGGTGGGCAAAGTCCGCACAAGCCTCCCACGTCGAAAACCGCCCCAAAGCAACAACCAGGCCCTTGGTTACGGCGGAAACCTGGTGCGTGGGTACGATTATTACGTGGTGGATGGGCTGGATTTTGCGCTTTTGCGCACCTCCTGGCACTGGCGCGTATTCGACGGGCAGTTTAGGTTGGGAAAGTTCATGCCCGTCAAAGCTTACCGGAAAATGCCCATCAAAATCTACGTGGCCATCAACAATGACCTGGGTTGGGCCAACGACCCGCATTACGCTGCCACCAACCCGCTGAGCAACCGCTTATTGTATGGTTATGGGCCAGGACTTGATTTTGTGCTTTATTACGATAAATCCATCCGCTGCGAATGGACCTGGAATGACTTGGGCGAGGGCGGTTTTTTCCTGCGCGTAAACACCGGGCTTTGAACACCATGAGAGCATTTTTTCGATACGCTTGGTTGCCTTTTTACCGTCGCTGGGCTTTGTGGTACGTCCAGCGGGAACGCTTCTATACGGCTGCTGGACTGAGGCTTTCGGTTCCGCCCGGCGTATTCCATCCGGGTATTTATTTTAGTAGCCCGATTTTTATTTCCTTTTTGCAAAGCATTGATTTTCAGGACAAAAAAGTGCTTGATATTGGTACAGGAACAGGCCTTTTGGCACTTTTTGCAGCAAAAAAAGGGGCTAAAGTGACCGCACTCGACCTTAATCCCTTGGCGGTCGAAACCGCCGTTCGAAACGCGAAAATCAACGACCTGCCGATTGCGGTATTGAAAAGCGATTTGTTCGATGCGATACCGCCGCAATCCTTCGATTTTATACTCATCAACCCACCCTACTACCCACGTCGGCCCCAGAACTTCAGCGAACACGCTTTCTTTGCAGGCGAGAACCTGGAATATTTTGAAAAATTGTTTGCGCAATTACCCGTTTACCTGGTCTGGCAAGGGCCGAACAACCCCACAAACACCTGCATCTGGATGATTCTTTCCGAGGATTGCAACTTTTTGAAAATGAAAGAGATAGCTGCCAAACATGGGTTCCATTTGCAGGTGGTTTTTGAAAAGAAAAAATGGGGCGAGCGTTTTTTTGTAGCCCAAGCGTCTTATTAAAGGGTTGATAGGGTTGATAGGGTTGATAGTTTGCACTCGAAAAGTAGGAGTTTCCTGTTTCCCTGAGTGCAAACTATCAACCTCATCAACCCTATCAACCCAATAAACCTTATCAACCCAATAAACCCCATCAACCCCAATACCCCCCATCCACCCAAATCAACCCATTCATGCACCAACGCAACCAATACCAATCCTTCGCCGCCGAGGCACCTGATTTGCCGCTGTTTTTACAGCCTTGGTATCTCGATGCGGTGTGTGAAGGTGGGGCTTGGGATGCCGCGTTGGTGCAGAAAAACGGTCGCACGGTGGCTGCATTGCCCTATTTTTGGAAGCAAAAACTGGGCTGGCGGTATGTTACCATGCCACAACTCTGCAAACAAATGGGGCCTTATCTTTTGCCGGAATACCGCGAACTCAAGTGGGAAATGCGGCTCTACGAAGAGTTGATTGCCCAACTTCCGCGCGGTCTTGCGGCTTTTGAACAGAATTTCAATTACCAGGTCAGCAATTGGCTGCCGTTTTATTGGAAGGGTTTCAAACAAACCACTTTGTACTCCTATGTACTGCCTTTAGAAGGCTCGGAGGAGTTGATTTTCAAGAACATAGAAAAAAATTACCGCCAAAAAATTCGCACCGCTGAAACCCGTTTGGTCGTGCAGCATGACTTGCCTTTGAGCGAATTGCACCGGCTAGTGGGCTTGAGTTTTGAGCGTCAGGGATTGGAGTCTCCCATCTCCTTCGCTTTTTTGCAAAAGTTGTATGCTGCCCTTTTGGGGCATCAGGCGGGTAAATTGTTTTTTGCTTCCGACCCCGAAACCGGGCAGCTGCACTCCGCGGCTTTGCTTGTCTGGGACCGTTCCTCAGCCTACTACCTGATGAGTGGCGACAACCCGGCATTACGTGCTTCCGGCGCGGCGGTACTGTTGAAGTGGGCGGCCATCCGGTACGTCAAAAATGTGTTGGGACTGCCCTTATTCGATTTTGAGGGCAGTATGATGCGTGGGGTGGAACAAGGCCGACGTGATTTTGGGGCGCAACAAAGACCCTATTTTAGGGTGCGTCACGAATGGTCAAGCTTGTGGAAATGGGGAAAACTTTTAAGGCAATAGATATCCAAAATATCTCAACACCCTAGCCCTACCGCCGTTCACCAACAAGGCGTTGCGCCTGCCCTACCCAGTCGTCGCGGTAGATTTTTCCCGGACTGATGTCGAGTGATTTGGCTACAGCGATGACCGTGTCGTCGTCCCAACGACTGATTTGGGCAAAAGTCGAGATTCCCATCCCATGCAGGAGGTCTACAAAAGCGGCCATGCCTTTGATACTTTTCAAATCGTCGACCTGAGGCGCGGCAACACCCCCTTTTCTGGACACTTTGGATTTTTGAATTTGCAATTCTGTCCGTTGTTGGAGTTCGATTTGCAGGGCTTCTATCTCCAAAGTCGCTTTGCTGAGCTGTTCGCGAAGGCTGTCGCGCTCCAGTTCCAGTGCCAGGGATTTTTGTTCGAAGGTTGCCAGACGTTCCTGGGTAGCTTTGAAGCCGCGGTAAAGCGTGTCCCAATCTTCCATGTCTTTTTGGGCGCTGGCGAGTTGTTCGGAAAGCTCGGCATTGCGGGTGCGCAGGCTGTTGGCCAGCACTTCAAGAGCGGCTACTTTTTGGGCGTATTGGGCTGCGGACGCTTCGGCATTGGCGATTCTGGCTGCATTGAACGGGGCGTCTGGTAAGATTGTAGCGCGCTCATCCTCAAGGAGTTGTACAATTGCGCGGAGTTTTTCGACATCTAGCGAGGCACGGCGGAAATCGGCTTCCCGCAAATCGTGTTGGTGCTTTATCTGTGTGTAAAGCCTGGCCAAAGTATTCTTTTCCTGTTCGATTCTGCCCAGGGCACTACGCACCTCTTTTTCGGAGGTGTTGGCGCGCAACGACCAGCCGATGATGGTGCCGGCCAGTGTGAAGATGCCCCACACGAGCCAAAAAAGTATTGGGTCTTCCAGAAAAAAATTCATGGCAAAAGACTTGAATCACGAACCCATTAGCAGAAAACATGCCGTTTTTCGTCTGCCAAATTTCTAAACTTTTTGGAAATCAACGCTTTAGACGAATGAAAAATATCATTTTTTATCAAAAAATGTTTTTGGCGGACATTGGGCTTTTTTAAAACCGTTCTGAAAACGCGAAAAAAAACGCCGTTCTATCAGAATCTGATTGGGGCTTTCCTACTTTTGCCCCACATTTTTCGCACCACAAAATTTTGCTGGACAATATGGACGAAATTAAAAACACTCGTGGCAAGGGATACTGCCTTCTTTACATCTTTATGGGCCTGTTTTTCCTGACGGCAGTGATCCTTATGCTTTACAACCGCAGTTCCGTTCTGGATTTCGCGCAGTAATTCGCCACCAGTATATTCTACCATAAAAACCGCAAGAGGCGCAGGCACTGTTGCGGTTTTTTGTTTTTGAACCATGTCAATCAAACACGTCCTCTTTGACAACGACGGCACCATCGTTGATTCCGAGATTATTGCCGCACGGGCCATGTTGAAATTATTGGCCAAACATGGTCTGCACCTTTCGGAACGCGATTATAACATGCGTTTCCCAGGCCTTCGCACCCGCGACATCATTATTGCGTTAGAAGCCGAAGAGGGCTTTATGCCGCCCGCCAACTTCCTTCAAATCGTACATGAAGAACACAAAGACGGTTTTCACCGCTCACTCCGCGCCATCCGCGGGATGCCAACCTTGTTTCGGAACCTGAAGGTGCCAAAGAGCATGGTGTCGAACGGCAGCGTGTTACACGTCGAAAAATGCCTCCGCAAAGTGCGCTTGTTCAGTGCCCTAGACGGCCACATCTTTTCGGCCGAACAGGTGAAAAAACCCAAACCTTCGCCCGATGTGTACCTTTTTGCACTTGAAAAACTTGGGCTTTCCCCCCACGAGACGATTGTGGTAGAGGACAGTGTTACCGGGGTTTTTGCCGCAAAAAGCGCTGGCATTCCGGTGGTTGGTTTTTTAGGGGCAGCCCACATCCACGATGGGCATGGGGATAAACT
Organism: Saprospiraceae bacterium; assembly: GCA_022842255.1. GTDB lineage: Bacteria > Bacteroidota > Bacteroidia > Chitinophagales > Saprospiraceae > M3007. Next base: position 5,773 of record JALHPW010000199.1, read on the forward strand.
TCGGGAGGCCGGCGCTGATTTCTTAGTGCCTG
>JALHPW010000199.1:5814-8207 GCA_022842255.1 Saprospiraceae bacterium
GCCGAGCTGTTGAAAAAAAAAGGAGCCGTTTGAGAAATTTTTTTTGCGAAACACTTGACAGTTTCAAAAAAATTCCCGGCCTTTGCAGGAGTTTTCATTTGGTTTTTTGGGGTTTATTAGCCGTCAGTCGCGCAAGCGTTCTGGCGGCTTTTCAATTTAAAGCCTATTTAAAGGCGTTTAAGGCGCTTTTTTGCATTTCCCCGCTTTGCTTCCTGGCCAGCCCATCATTTTAGTGCAGCCTTCCTACAATCTTTTTTCCTTCCCGCCCTGTAATGCATACCGTTGCCGAGGAAACGGAAAAAATTTCTTTCCTTTGCCTGCCCAAACCAATCAACCTTTTCACGTTTAGGACGTTCAAGACTAAATTTTATACATCGTGCAATCGAACGATCAAGTGGATGTAATCATTTACCGGGTACGCGAAAGCGGACTGGAAGTGTTTTTGGTGGACCAGGAAAGCGACGGCTCGCTTACTGCCCCTTTTGCGGACGAGGCTGCGCCGGAACGATTCGCAGCCCATTGCATTGAGCTCGACCCTGTTGCCGACGCCAACGGTCAAAGCCGTAAAGCCATTGCCATTGAGGCCGATTGGCACGAAATCCCTTCCCTGCGCGCCTTGGTGTACGAAGACTATCGCGTGGCAAAAGAGAAGGCCAAAACCCATCTTAAACTCTTGGTGGGTGATTTTGAAAAAGGAACCTATGTTGCCGTAAAAGAAGCGTTCAAGCGGGTACTTCCACAGCAATACGCGTTTCTGAAAGAGCTCAAAGAGATTATCGCCGATAAAAATCAGGCAAAATCAATTTAGTGCCGCACTCTGGCAAAGCCCGATAAAATCTTTGAGGGCAGCTTGCGCAGCAGGAATCTGGCCCAGTTTTTCCGTTTTCTTTTGATGGGTGTCCAACAAATCCAGCGCACTTTGCGCTTTGGCTACCGCTGTTGGCACAAAGCGTACATCCGGCGTTTGCCAACGTTGTTCGATTTGGGCATAATAGGCCGGGATTTTTTCCAGTAAGACCGAAAACTCCGGATGCTCCTGGTAGGCCAATAATTGATCTGACAGCGCACAGCGCGCTGGGTCGAAAAGCGGGTTTCCGGCATGCGCCACACAATCGTCCAAGGCCGCGCTGAGTTGCGCCAACTGCTTTTGCTGGTCTGCGCTGAGTTTTTCCTTTTCAATGGAACGGGCTTCCTGTTGCAGTTTTTCAGCCCATGATTTTTGCTGGGAGGACGGATCCGAAGCAGGCGGGAGCGGAAGGTGCAACACCTCGTTTTTGAACTTGATTTCAAAAAAATCCTGTCGCGCAAGTTTTTCCCAAAAATCGTGTTGCAAACGCTCCAAGCGCGCTTCTGGACTGTTGCAGGAAAACAAGCACAGCAAAAGAACGGGGATTGATTTGAGTGAAAAGTTGAAAATCGCACGTGTCCTGTTTTCTGAAATGGCGGCAATTGCCAATTTCAACTTGCTACTTGCTACGATAAAATTATCCATTTTTTGCGTTCAAATTGACACCTGCATAAAAACCTAAATCTTTGCTTTTCAATAGTTTAACCCAAAAAGCAACCTGTCCAGTGTGGTACGAATAGTGTTCGCAAACATGGACGGCAATGGCTATCCCGCTCATCTCAAAACCTTGCACCTTGTGTTTTCGCAGCATGGTTTCGGTATCGGCCTGCCGGATGATGTGGGTGGCTTCGTTCACCACTGCACGGAGTTTTTCCAGAAGCTCTGACTTGCTGAAACCACCGGATGCGGCAAATTCCGCATCCCGAACCCGATGGTCCGGCTGGCCACCCAAAGCACATAGCACATATTGCGTGATATTGCCACAAAGGTGGAGCAGCAGGTTGCCTACGCTGTTGGATGCTGGATTGGGGTGTTGCCAGAGCTCGGATTCCGTTAGTTCGGCCAGACATTTTTCAAGTCTCGGCGTGTTCATGTCCATGTGCAGCGCGATTTGGGCGGCAAATTCTTGAATCTCAGTTGATTGCATGACAGGCTTTGTTGTTTCCAGTGCAAGAAGCAAACCTACAACTAATTGTTGCGCGACAAAAAATACTCCGGACGATTTTCGACCTTCGCCAAAACAAAAGCTACGCCGTGTCGAACAACCCAATCCAGCAAACAACAGACAAGCAACTCAACATCGAGGTCATCTCCGCCGGGGCTGGCTCAGGCAAAACCTATACGCTCACGCAGCGTATGGTCGCTTTATTGAAAAATGGCGTACGACCAGCCGGTATCATGGCTACCACTTTTACCAAAAAAGCGGCTGCTGAATTGCAGGAACGGGTGCGTTTGAAATTATTGGAATCTGGCATGACCGAGGCGGCCAACGAACTGGGAGAAGCGCTCATCGGCACGGTGCACAGCATTGGCACACGCCTGCTGC
>JALHPW010000200.1 GCA_022842255.1 Saprospiraceae bacterium
CCGCTTGCAGGGTAACGATGTATGCACCCGCTGGCAGCACGGTATTGATTTCCTGTTGCGTTGACTGAATTTCTTGCGCAAATACCAGTCGGCCGTGAAGGTCATGGATTTGGAGCAGGGTATTCTGACCGGGAGCATCGTCCAAATTTAGTACAAAACTGCCAGCGTTGGGATTGGGGTTGATTTCCAGGTTGCCAATCGTTGTGGGCTCTTGGGTATCCACGATACCGGTGTTGAATTTGGCTACGAAGCCGCCTGTGCCGGGTACGGAAATGCCGTCTTCTTCGAAGCCATTTACAAATAACCCAGTTGTATGCAAAAAACCTGCCCCGTCAAATGCAATACAGGAGGCTTGATCATAGTTGGCGATGGTTTCGCACCCAGCTCCGCCGATGGTCCGAACCCACTGAATGAGCCCTTCTGAACTGGTAGCCGTGAGCAACCCATCTAAACAACCATCGATGGCATAGGTGGAATCGCTGATTTCAACGGATTCGCTGGTATAACCCGCGGTGTAGATGTTCCCCCAATTGTCCAATTCAACGTCCATCACCGTATAATCAGGGGCATTGTACTCGATAACCACAGGTATGGAAAATTCGGAGGCTCCAACTTTGAGTACAATACCAGCATAAGTCTCGGAAATACTCAGAATATTATTGTAGTCCAGTTTTAGGTCAAAACTGGCATCGATAGCTAAATAAGCTTGGCCTTCTTCATCTATATCAATGCCTAGCACATTAAGGTAATCGCTGGAGGTAATGATTTTTGCCCATTGGGCATCTCCATTGGGGGCGAGGCCGGCGACAAAACTAGCTCCAACATTGTTTTGGGTTTCGATACTTAGCCCACTTTCAAATTCTAAAGTCCCAAAAAAGTAGCCAGTCAATATGGTTTGTCCACTGTTATTGACAGCTAGATGTCCTACTTCAGCCTTAGTATCTTGTGCAGCAAATTGAACAGCTTGTGGACTCCCATTAGCGGCATCATAACGCGCAAAGTAGAAACTGGTAGACTGGAGGTTGTTGTAAACGAAATTTGGCCCAAAAACGGCCCTTGTGCTAAAATAGTTGCCTAAGAGGAACAAATTGCCCGAATTGTCAGTTTCGATTCCAGAAACTCTGAAATAGGAGCTTTCGTTGCCAAAAACTGACCGCGCCCATTCGGCTTGTCCATTGGCAGAAAACTTCACAACAAAAACTTCATCACACCCTAAATTGCAAAATCGGGTAATCTTAACGCCATTCCCAAAATCAACTTCCGGGACAGAAAAGGGGCTGCTAAGGAAAATATCGCCTGAAGGACTTGTACAGATTCTCGCGCCACTTGAAAAATATCCTACAAATCCCAATAATCTCAGCCATTCAAGGTTGCCTTGGTAATCGTATTTAACTAGGGCCAATGACTTGCCAATGGGATTGGGTGTTACTATGACCTGACTGTCAAATGTAGAGGGAGCATTACAATTTACTACGGCGTAAACCCCACCAGACAAAGGGTCGGCAGCAATGTCAAGGTACTCAATTCCACTGACAAGAGAATCGGTCGGCACCGTGTTCACTTCTGCAGCCCAAATCAAGGGTGGATAAGGTGTTTGAGAGAATCCTTGAATGGTTGAAAACAAAAAGGCGATAAGTAGGCAAATGTGTTTCATAATAAATGCATGAATTGGTAAACGTTGGCTCAGTTCCTTGGTAGATTTACCATAAAGGTGCAGTTGGCCTGCGTAGATAAATCTGGACACTTTTATCATGTTTTTCCAAAACACCATTTACCGCGTCAACGCCCACAAACGAATTACTTCCCTAGCTTCCTTTACATCATGGCCACGGAGGATGTTGGCGCCCTGCTTAAGCTCAATCAGGGCTTTTATTCACCGGGTGAATGCCAATCACCCGGTGAATAAAAGCCCCCAAACAACCAAAATTTTATCCGTGGTGCACATCCTACTTATGACACGGCCACATTAAATTTATAAACAATTGATTCTCAATTAATCAGCGCTGAACAATCAGTTTTTGTCGAGCCAGGAGTTTGTCCGCTTGCAGGGTAACGATGTAGGCGCCCGCTGGCAGCACGGTATTGATTTCCTGTTGCGTTGACTGAATTTCCTGCGTAAATACTAGTCGGCCGTGAAGGTCATGGATTTGGAGCAGGGTATTCTGACCGGGAGCATCGTCCAAATTCAGTACAAAACTGCCAGCGTTGGGATTGGGGTTGATTTGCAGGTTGCCAATCGAGGCGGGCTCTTGGGTATCCACGATACTGGTGTTGAATTTGGCTACGAAGCCACCTGAACCAGGTACCGATATGCCGTCTTCTTCGAAGCCGTCTATGAACACTCCGGTTGCATGCAGAAACCCGACACCGTCAAATGCTATAGAGGAGGCGTAATAATAGTTGGCGATGCCCTCGCAGCCAGTCCCGCCAATGGTTCGAACCCATTGAAGGAGCCCATCTTGGCTGGTAGCGGTAAGCAAGCCATCCACACACCCATCAATTGTATAGGTAGAACTGCCGATTTCGACGGGTTCGCTGGTATAACCCGCGGTGTAGATGTTCCCCCAATTGTCCAATTCAACGTCCATTACCGTATAATCTTCGGTATCGTATTCAATGAATACAGGTACTGAAAATGCGGAGGAGCCTACCTTGAGCACGATGCCGGCATACTCGCTATTAATACTCAAGATTGTACTATTGTCCAATTTTAGGTCAACACTGGCATCGATGGCCATATAAGCCTGGCCTTCTTCATCTATTGCAATTCCCAATACGTCCATGTAGTTGGAAGAGCCAACGTTTTTTGCCCATAGTGCCTCCCCGTTGGCGTTTAGGCCTGCTATAAAAGCATCTCCAGTGATGGTGTTGGTGGTTTCAACCACCAGTCCGTTCTCAAACTGCAGGGTGCCTACAAAATAGCCCCCCAACACAAGTTGTCCGTTGTGATTGGCAGCCAAGTGAAGGCCTACCGCAGGGCCACTTTCTTCTGAGGCGAAATGTACCGCCTGGGTGGCCCCGGTTTGGGCATTGTACCGGGCAAGGAAAAAGCTGCTTTCCGGAAGGTTGTTGTACATGTTGTTCGCGCCGAAATTGGCACTTGTCCCCTCATAATTACCCAAAAGGAAAACATGGTCTTCCTGGTCGGCTTCTATTCCGGCAACTAGAAAAAAGGACCCCTCGTTCCCATAAACGCTTCGTGCCCATTGGGCTTGCCCCTCGGCCGAAATCTTTGCCACATATATTTCATCGCAATCTGTAGTGCAATTTCTGGTCACCGTGACACCATTTCCAAAATCAAGCTCCGGAGCAGAAAAGGTGCTACTGAGGTAAACTTCCCCAGCAGGTCCAGTACAGATTTGGGCCCCTTCGGATAAAAACCCCAAATAACCGAGCCATTCAAGGTTGCCTTGGTAGTCGTACTTGACCAGGGCCAAGGATACGCTATTGGAATCGGGTGTAACGATGATCTGGTCGTCAAAGTTAGATTTTGCACGACAGCTTACAACGGCGTAAACGCCACCGGACAAAGGGTCGGCAGCAATGTCAAGGTACTCAATACCACCGTCAAAGGGATCGTTGGTAACGGTATTCACATCGGCGGCCCAGATGATGGGTGGGTAAGAAGTTTGCGCGAATCCTTGGGAGGCGTAAAGCAGTGCAGCCGTAAGTAGGAAAATGTGTTTCATGTGAAATAATAATGTTTTGGTAATTGATTCTTATGCCAAAGGTGCGGGTGCCCTATTCACAAAAAATAGTACACTTTTTGCCACCTTTTTCCAAAACACCATTTATTGCATCAATTCCCACAAACGAATCACTTCACGGGCTTCCTTTACATCATGTACGCGGAGGATATTTGCACCTTGCTGAAGCGCTACCATGTGTAGGGCTGTGGTGCCATTTAACGCCTCGGCTGGGGGAACGCCAAGTGGCTTGCAAATCATTGATTTACGGGAAATACCGGCGAGGACGGGCAAATCCAATACATTGCGGAACACTTCCATGCGCTTGAGCAAGGCATAGTTGTGCTCCACGGTTTTGCCAAAACCAAAACCTGGATCGAGCACGATGTCTTTTGCCCCCAAGGCCCGCAGGGCGGCAACTTTTTGGATGAAAAAATCCAGTACTTCCGTCACAACATCCTCATAATGAGGGCTTTTCTGCATGGTTCCCGGGGTGCCTTGCATGTGCATCAAAATATAGGGAACCCCCAAGTCGGCCACCACCTGGAACATCTTTGGGTCAAGGCTCCCGGCTGAAATGTCGTTCACGATACTGGCCCCTGCCTTGATTGCAGCATTCGCCACACTGGCCCGCCAGGTATCGATGGAGAGAATGGCTTCAGGGAATTTTTCTAGAATGGCTGTGATTGCTGGTACGACGCGCTCCATTTCCTCCAGTTCAGGCACTTCCACCGCACCGGGTCTGGAAGAGGCTCCACCGATGTCCAAAATCGACGCACCCTCCTGAAGCATTTTTTCGGCCTGAAGCAACACGGCATGTTCGTTGCCATACTTACCGCCATCGAAAAAGGAGTCGGGGGTAATATTGAGTATCCCCATCACCTGTGGCTGGGTGAGGTCTAGCAGCTTGCCATTGCAAAGGAGGCTCATTTTTTCTTGGGGAATAGTTTGCGCAGCAAGTTCATGGGGGAGAAATCCGATTTAGAAAACACGGACTCCACAAAAACCAGCTTGAGCCGGCGGCGGGTACTCGACACGGCAATCAATAGCGAACTCCGGCCTTCTTCCTGCACTTTTTGCACCGAATCCAGGCGCCAATCCTCCGAGCGTATGGATTCTTCAGGTTGGTCAGTGAGTGTATCGGCGAGGTGGTATCCTTTGGCTTCGAGGGTCTGTAGAGCTTCGGTAACAGATTGTTTTTGTTGCATGGTTGTTGATTAGGCACTACGGTCAGAGGGGCGGGGCATCAAACACTAAAAGTCACAAAACGAAAATGGCAAAAGAATCGCGGCCTTGAGGTGAAAAAAACACAAACCAAAAGGTGCTGAAAGTCCCTAACAGGATTTTTCAAAATTGGTTTTCGATTTATTCGGTGTAATGAAAACTCACTCATTCACCCACTCACTCACTCACCCATGCTAGCTCCCCAACTCCAACTGCTCCCGCACCAACTGGTAGTATGCGCCCCGTTTGTTGGTCAATTCCTGGTGCGAACCTTGTTCCAGCACTTCCCCTTTTTCCAGCACGATGATGTTGTCGGCATTTCGGACCGTGCTCAAACGGTGGGCTACGATTACCACCGTTTTTCCTTTAAAGGCGGATTCCAAATTGCGCATGATTACCTTCTCATTGTGGGCATCAAGGGCATTGGTGGCTTCATCAAAAAAGATGTACTTGGGGTTTTTATACAAGGCACGGGCAATTAGCAAACGTTGTTTTTGCCCCTGGCTCAATCCGGTTCCATCCTGGCCGATTTTGGTATTGTACCCCAAGGGCAATAGCTCGATAAATGCCTGGATATGAGCGGTTTTTGCAGCATCCAGCAAGCGCGGGCGATCAATGTTTTCTTCTCCCAACGCGATGTTTCGGGCAATGGTATCGTTGAAAATGAACCCGTCCTGCATGACCACGCCGCATTGGGCACGCCACACCTTGTGGTGGTAACTGTCTAGGCTCATATCGTTCAACCGGACGCTGCCCTCCTGCGGGGTATAGAAATTGAGCAGCAGTTTCAACAAAGTCGTTTTGCCCGATCCCGAAGTGCCCACAATGGCCGTGGTTTTGCCAAACGGGAAATGCAGGTCGAGGTGTTTCAATACCCAGGGGTCGTGTGGCCCGCCATAGCGGAACGACACATTTTGCATCGTCAACTCGCCAGACCTTGGGAGTTCGCCCACCTTCGCATCTTCGTTGGCATCTTCATCGGCTCGCTGGTGGATTTCGTTCATTCGTTCGAGGCTGATTTTGGCCTCCTGAGCGTGCAGGATAAACTGTACGAGCGATTCCAGCGGTCCGTTCATGTGTCCAATGATGTACTGCACGGCCAACATAGCACCAAGGCTCATCTGGTTGTTGATCACCGCCTGCGCTGCCAACACGGAAATGACGATGTTTTTCCCCTCATTGATAAAGGCCGCGCCAGCGCGTTGGGCTTGGTCGGTAGCCAAATACTGCACATTCACCCGAAAAAGCCGGGCCTGAATGCGTTCCCAAGCCCAACGTTTTTGCCGCTCAGCGTTGTGGAGTTTGATTTCCTGCATGCCATTCACGAGTTGGATCAGGGCGTTTTGGTTTTCGGCCATCTGTTCAAAACGGCGATAATCAAGCGAACGCCGCCGCGCCAAAAACAACCAAACCCAGCCAAAATATCCTGCTGCTCCCAGCGCGAAAACCAAGAAAATCAATTTGTTGTAAAAAAGAAGCACCCCGCCGAACACCGCCAGATTGACCAAGGAAAAAATCGTAACCAAGGACGATGAGGTCAGGAAACGCTCCACACGTTCGTTGTCGTAAATCCGCTGGAGCAAATCGCCCGTCATCTTGGAATCAAAATACGACATGGGCAAACGCATCAGCTTCAGCAGGAAATCCGACACCAAATTGATGTTGATACGGGTACCGATATGCAACAATATCCAGCCCCGGATAAATTCAACGGCCACCTGACTGCCAAAAAGCACGCCTTGCGCCAACAAGATGAGGTACACAAAATTGAGTTCCCGCAGTTGTACCCCCTTGTCTACCAAGGCCTGCATCAAAAACGGAAAGGCGAGTTGGATCAAACTCCCTAGCAGCAGGCCAATGCCCAGTTGCAAAATCAGGCGACGGTGTTGACCCAAATACGGCCACAAAAACTTAAAGCCCGAGCGATTGGTTTTTTCGCCTTCTCGGTCAAAAAACTCGGGGGTGGTTTCCAACAAAAGCAGAATCCCTTGCGGTTCGGTGTTCACCACATCGCTGATCCAGCCGTTCAGGAAATCTTGTTCTTTCAGTTGGACTTTGCCAGAGGCCGGGTCGGCCACGTACACTTTGCCGCCCGATATTTTGTACACCACCACAAAGTGGTCCTGTTTCCAGTGTGCCACACAGGGTAGGGGAATGTCGGCAGAAAGCCGTTCAAACCCGGTTTTTGCACCCAAGGTGCGAAAACCAATCTTTTCTGCCGCTTCGGCAATACCCGCCAGCGACGCACTCACCTTGTCGGTGTGCGAGAGCTGGCGTAAAAACTCAATCGAATAGAAGCGCCCGTAATGCCGCGCGATCATACGCAGGCAGGCCGCTCCGCAGTCGGATGAGTCAAATTGTTTGTCGAAAGGGAAGTTGTCCACGATAATAATTGGGTGGGGATTGGCTGCAAAAATAGGCGATAGCCTCCGTAAGAAAAATCATTGCAGGTTTTTGACTGCGATTGTTTTGGTTATGGTCAAATTTGCGCCGTTTAGTACCCCGGAACGCTGTTCCGGGAATCCCCCCGAGGAGCAAAGCTCCGAGACATTTCCACTCGGAACAGCGTTCCGAGGTACAGCTCACCCGGAACGGAGTTCCGGGGCGCATCTCTCCCGGAACAGCGTTCCGGGGTACATTTCGCCCGGAACGGAGTTCCGGGGTACATAATATCATGATCGACAAAACACACATCGCCGAACAATTTCGCTTACTCCAGGACCGCATCTGTCTGGCCCTTGAAGCCGCCGATGGGGGTGGCAAGTTCTTGGAAGACAATTGGTTGCGCCCCGAAGGCGGGGGCGGTAGAAGTCGGGTCTTGGAAGGCCGTACCATCGAGAAAGGCGGGGTCATGTTCTCCGCCGTACATGGTCCGCTTCCGGAAATCACGGCCAAAGCCATGAACTTGGCACCCACCGATTTTTTTGCCACGGGGGTTTCCATTGTGTTGCACCCGCACAGCCCTATGGCGCCTATCATTCATATGAACGTGCGCTATTTTGAAACGGCTGGCGGGGAGCGCTGGTGGTTTGGCGGGGGCATTGATTTGACCCCGCATTACGTGGTGCCCGAAGATGCGCAGTTTTTCCACCAGCAATTGCGCGACACTTGCGAGCGGTTTTCGCCGACTTTTTATCCTGATTTCAAAAAACAGGCGGACGATTATTTTTTCCTGAAACACCGTCAGGAGACGCGTGGCGTCGGCGGTATTTTTTACGATTACCTGGATGAAAAAACGGGTTTTACGCAGGAAAAGCTGTTTGAGTTTGCCCTTGCGGTGGGGGA
>JALHPW010000201.1:0-1870 GCA_022842255.1 Saprospiraceae bacterium
GAATAGATTCCTGAGAGTTGCGGAAAAATGGCCCCCATGGGTTCATGCATCTCACTGCGACGCCCATCCCGGTACACAAATTCGTAGCCTACCCGAAAGGCCAGGAGCAGGGCAATCAGCATCCCCAAACGATATAATGTTGAAAATTTAATAGCTTTGGAGGCATCTGCTAAATTTCGGGACAGCTCCATGACCGCCCAAACCAAGGGCACCGCAAACAGAATGGGTAAATTGTACCCCCAACTTATGGATGCACACCAGGAAATACCCAGCAGTAATAACGATGAACGATGAGCGATGAACGATGAACGATGAGCGATGAACGGAATGCCAAAAACTAGGAGCGCTACCCAAAACATGGACCTGGATTGCGCAAAGGGCACGGTATGGTCTTGCCGTAACCACGTGATGGCTGCATAGCTGGCCACCAGGGCAAAAAGCCACATTGACCACGCTGCAAAAGCAATTCGGGGGCTTTTTCCTTTCCAAAACCACCAGGCAACTGGCGCGAGCAAAAGAATACTGGGCAAAGCAAGCTCCGGGGTAATCCGAAAATAATCCAACAGTCCGTGCTGGATGGCTTGTCCTCCAGCAGCAGCCCCCGCAGTCATTTGCAGGTAGTTTGAAAGGAGGTTGTTTTGATGTAAGTAATTGACAAACAGTCCGGTACAAAGCGCAATTGCCCCTCCAAACCAAATGGTTTTTCCAAATCGGTTTTCATTTTCCAAGCACAAATACAGTCCAAACAGCGGCAGGAGGGGATAAAACGACTGTTTACAAAGCAAGGCAAAGCAAAGGCTGACCCCTGCCAAACCCCATCCTACTGTCGTTCCACGAGTTGCAAAAAACGCCGCCAACACCCCAAACAAAATCCCATCCACCGTATGCCAGGCCATAGGCGGATAACAATGGGCCGACACCACAAATCCAAAAACAGCCAAGGACCAACGGTTTTCTCCTTTGGTGAGCACCGCTGCACCCAAGTAGGAATACAGTCCAATTTTGACATAAAATATCCACCGCTCCCCCAAGATGGCCAGGTGTTCGGGCAACAACTGAAGCTCCAAAGCCCGCAACCACACAGGCATGGGCGGACGTACATACACAATGTCTTGGTACAGCACCTTGCCGCTCAACACTTGCCAACCCAAACCCGTGAGAAAGCCACCATCCGTCTCGTTCATGCCAAACGGGGCGTAATACAGGCAATATCCCGCAACGAGGGTAAAAAACAGCATTTTCCAAAGCATCCCACTCCACCCATGGGTTTCTAATCGGTCATCATTCATCGTTCATAGTTCATCGTTATAAATTTCCTGACAAAAATCTGAAAAGTATCGGGCTTTGGCGATGGTATCTTTGCCCCATGAATTCTCCAGCATATCCTACCCCCGATACTTTTTCCCGTACCCACAGCGGCGAACTTTTTGAAACTGCCAAAACCTACTTCCCTGGCGGGGTGCACAGCCCCGTCCGGGCATTCAAAAGTGTGCAAGGTCCGCCTATTTTTTTTGAACGCGGGGAAGGCTGCCACCTGTATGATGTGGACAACCAAGCTTTTGTGGATTTCTGTTGTTCCTGGGGGCCACTGATCCTCGGGCACGTCCACCCTGCGGTAGTGGAGCGGGTGCAAGCAACGGTGGCCAAGGGTATGTCTTTTGGTACCCCTACACCGCACGACAACCTGATTGGCAAGTTGATCCTTGACAATCACCGGTTTATTGAGATGATTCGTTTTGTGAGCAGCGGCACGGAGGCTGTGATGAGCGCCTTACGCTTGGCACGTGGGGTGACCGGACGCAGCAAGGTCATCAAATTCGAAGGTTGCTATCATGGGCACGTCGATTCGATGCTCGTGAAGGCTGGTTCC
>JALHPW010000201.1:1880-8145 GCA_022842255.1 Saprospiraceae bacterium
TCTGCGGGTATTCCGGAGTCCTTTGCTCAAGAAACCATTGTGGTGCCTTTGGCTGACCCAGAAGCCCTGGAAATGGCCCTGAAAAAACACGCGGGAGAAGTGGCCTGCGTCATCATCGAACCGATTCCGGCAAACAACGGATTGCTCTTGCAAAACACCGGTTTTCTCCAATTTTTACGCGAAAAGACCCGTGAGTACGGTGTATTGCTCATTTTTGATGAGGTCATTTCAGGCTTCCGCGTAGGCTTTGAAGGCGCTGCCGGCTTGTATGGCGTTGAACCAGACATCCTAACCTTTGGAAAAATCATTGGCGGAGGGATGCCCGTTGGGGCCTATGCTGCCAGCCGCGAAATCATGGAAAACGTGGCCCCGGTTGGGCCCGTGTACCAAGCCGGAACCCTCAGTGCCAACCCCGTGGCCATGGCCGCTGGGTTTGCTACCCTGACGGAGTTGTTGAAACCTGGATTCTACGAATCCCTGGAGGCAAAAACGGCTGCGTTTACAGCCCGACTTCAGGATTTCTGCGACCAAAAAGGCTATGAAGTCACATTCCCCCATGTTGGCTCCATTTTTTGGCCGACCTTCACCCGCAAAGTCATCCACCGCAGCGATGAAATTGACGGCAGCCGCATGGACTATTTCAAAAAAATGCACCTCGAATGTCTAAGGCGAGGGGTCTATTTCGGTCCGTCTGGCTATGAAGTCGGCTTTATCTCTTCGGCGCATACCGATTCAGACCTAGATTTTGCGGCCGGTATGATTTGTGAAAGTTTGCAGCAGGTTTTTGAACCGTAAGGTGTGGGCAATTTACCAAGCCAATTCCTCACTTTGTCTTCGCTTGTCTTTTCCCACCGAATGAAATCTCGGCGGAGAAAATATCTTTGCGGCCTGCTTTGGCTTCAGCCCTCCAATTGAGGGTGAAATGCCCTTTACATTAAGGTTTTCCATCCGTTACCCGAATACCCAAGGTCCATTCAAATAAATACATGAGAAACTTCTCCGCTTTTTTGCTTTTTTTCTTGCTCCCAGCCCTGCTTTTTTCGCAAAAAGGAACTGTTCGAGGCAATGTTTTTGACAAAGGGGATGCAACCCCGGTAGCTTTTGCAACCGTAGGCATTGAAGGCACCGGATTGGGTGCTACCACCGACCTTAACGGCTTTTTCACCATCAGTGACATTCCGGTGGGACCTCAAAAATTGAAAGTGTCTTTCATCGGATACATTGATTTTTCCCTTGATATTGAAGTGAAAAATGGAGAAATCTTGTACCAAAACGTATTTCTTGAGGAAGGAAACCAACTCGAAGAGGTAGTGGTGAGTGGTAAAAAAACGCAGTCCAAATCGGAAGTGCAGGTCTCAAAAATTGCCATTACCCCTAAACAGATCCGTTCCCTGCCTTCGGCCGGTGGTCAGGCCGACGTGGCACAGTACCTCACGGTATTGCCGGGGGTTGTGTTTACGGGCGACCAGGGTGGACAATTGTACATCCGCGGTGGCTCACCCGTTCAGAACCGGATTTTGCTGGATGGGATGACCATTTACAACCCCTTCCACAGCATCGGTTTTTTCTCGGTGTTCGAAACTGAGCTTATCCGCAACGTGGACGTGCTGACGGGAGGCTTCAACGCTGAATACGGCGGGCGTGTATCAGCTGTGGTGGACGTAAAAACCCGGGAAGGAAACCGCAAACGACTCTCCGGATTGGTTTCAGGTAGCCCTTTTCAGGCCAAAGCCGTGATTGAAGGCCCACTGATTCGACTAAAGGAAGAAGGTGGATCCAGTGTCTCTTTTGTCTTTACCGGTAAAAAATCGCTCATCGACCGGACCGCTAATTCCTTGTACGGCTATGTAGGGGATACGACCAAGGTGTTGGGCCTTTTTGAACAATCGGAGTTGTGGAAAGCACCCAATCGCGATACCAACCTGGTGCGCGGCATCCCTTTTGAATACGGTGATTTGTACGGAAAAATCACTTTATTGACCGGAAACGGCAGTAAACTCAATCTTTTTGGTTTCAATTATACCGATGGTGTGGACTATGGAATCACTAACTTCGGCTGGACAAGCAGTGGTGGCGGACTTGATTTTACGGTGATTCCAGCCAACTCCAATACCATTATTTCGGGTGTTATGACTGTTTCGGGTTATGATTCCCATATTGAGGAATCGGACCGTTTGCCGCGCACCAGTTCGATTTCGGGTTATTCGGCAGGTTTGAATTTTACCAACTTTGGCCGGGACAGCGAATTTAAATACGGCATTGAACTGAATGGTTTCAAAACCGAGTTTGAATTTGTCAACTTCAAAGGATACAGCATCGGTCAAACGGAAAACACCACCGAAATCAGCACGTATGCCAAATTCCGCCGCAAAATCGGTCCCTTGGTCATAGAGCCCGGGGTGCGTTTGCAGTACTACCAATCCCTCAACGACTTTGCATTTGAACCGCGCTTAGGCTTGAAATACAACATCACGGACCGTTTGCGTTTCAAGGCTGCGGGTGGTTTGTATTCCCAAAACCTGCTTTCAACAGTCAACGAGCGCGATATCGTCAACCTGTTTGTGGGTTTTCTCTCGGGACCTGAAGAGGCTTTGTACAAACCCGGAACGCAGCCAGGGGTTGACGCCAACCGTGCCGACCACCGTTTGCAAAAATCCATTCACGGGGTCAGCGGTTTTGAGATTGACGTGACCGACAATTTTGACCTCAATGTGGAAGGGTACTACAAACGATTTACCCAGCTTATTGCTTTGAATCGCAATAAGTTAGAAAATACCGACCCCAACTTTATCACCGAAACAGGAGACGCTTACGGGATTGATATTTCCGTTAAAATAGAGGCAAAGCGGGCTTACCTCTGGGGGGCTTACTCCTTGGGTTATGTGACCCGTAACGATGGCAACGAGGTGTATCCTCCGGTATTTGACCGTCGTCACAACCTCAACCTGGTAGGCACTTACCAATTGGGTAAAAAGAAAGCCTGGGAGGCAGGCGTTCGGTGGAATTTTGGTTCTGGATTCCCATTTACCCAAACCCAGGGTTTCTACAACAACGTAACGTTTGATGACGGGGTGAACACCGATGTGCTGGGAGGGAATTCTGATCCCAAAGACCTGGGCATCATCTATTCCGATAAACGCAACGGTGGCCGTTTGCCTTATTATCACCGTATGGACATTTCCCTTAAGCGTATTTTCAAGTTCAGCAAGCACAGTCTTTTAGAAGTAACGGCCTCTGCCACAAACGCTTACAACCGTCCAAACATATTTTATTTCGACCGTGTGCGCTACACACGGGTGAACCAATTGCCAATTTTACCAAGCTTGAGCGCAACGTTTCAATTTTAAAATAAGGTGAGAGTTGACTGTTGACCATTGACTGTTAACTGTTGACTTTTGACAACGCCTTAGAGGTTCCAATGAACTTCTAAGGCGTTTTTATTGCTACGTTTGCACTTTCTAAGAGATTTCCAAGGTCAACAGTCAACACTCAACACTCAATGACAACAACAGAATACCGCCTAACCCAATATTCCCACGGTGCCGGATGTGGATGTAAGATTTCACCTAAATTGCTGGATAACATCCTGAAAACGGATGGTTTGAAACAGCATTTTCCGGCATTATTGGTAGGCAATGAGGAGCGCGACGACGCTGCTGTGTTCGATCTTGGCGATGGTACAGCACTTGTGAGCACCACTGATTTTTTCATGCCTATTGTGGATGACCCGGAGGATTTTGGTCGGATCGCTTCGGTCAATGCTATCAGCGATGTGTACGCCATGGGGGGCAAACCCTTGGTGGCAATCGCTATCCTGGGTTGGCCCATCAACACCTTGCCGCCTGAAGTCGCCAATGCCGTCATCGAAGGCAGCCGAAAAGCTTGTGCGGAAGCTGGAATTCCCCTTGCGGGTGGGCACAGTATTGACAGCCCGGAGCCGATTTTTGGTCTTGCAGTTACAGGTCGGGTTGCCATTAAAAATTTGAAAAAAAATGGAGGGGCCACTCCGGGCGCCAAGCTCTATTTAAGCAAACCGATAGGCGTAGGTATCCTTACAACGGCTCAAAAAAAGGAGTTGTTGTTGCCCGAACACGCACATATAGCACCGGATAGCATGAAGCGTTTGAACAGCTTGGGCGAGCAGCTGGGCGAATTGAGTTATGTGCAAGCCATGACCGATGTGACGGGATTTGGACTTTTAGGGCACCTTTCTGAAATGTGTGAAGCCAGCGATGCCAGCGTAACCCTCCAATTTGAGGAGGTACCTACGATTGACCGGGCAATTTTGGATTACTATCTAGATAAAAAATGCGTGCCTGGCGGTACGGTTCGCAACTGGGATAGTTACGGACACAAGATTGCCGGAGCAGATGAATATCAGCGTAAAATACTTGCCGACCCGCAAACCAGCGGAGGCTTGCTCGTAGCTGTTCAACCAGGCTACGAAGCCGAATTTGAACAAGTAGCCTTGGAAAAAGGCTTTGCCCTAAAACCCTTTGGTGTTTTCACCGAACGCAAAGCGGCGCTCATTCAAGTAACAAGGTAGCGAAGTACGAATTACGATTTGGGATTTACGATTGATTTGATCCGAAAAGTGCAAAACCCATTTCATCTTCTGATCAAATCAATCGTAAATCCCAAATCGTAATTCGTACTTCGCCACCTATTTCCCTGCGGTCAAAATCTTAATCTCTACCCTTTGATTGGTCTTTCGGCCTTCTGGGGTGGTGTTTGGCACGAGCGGCTGTTTTTTCCCGTATCCTTTATATTGGACCCGTTTTTCATCGATGCCTTTGTCAATAAGGTAGCTGGCTACCGCTTTGGCGCGGGCGGTACTGAGATAGTCCGCAAAGTCATCCTTGGGCTGGTTGTTCGTGTGGCCGCCTACTTCGATGGTCACGGTCGGGTTTTCGACCAAAAAGTCATACAATTCATCTAGATAGGTGTACACCGCAGGGCGGAGGCTGGCGCTGTCCGTAGCAAAGGTCAAAAGACGCATCGGGATGGTCTGGCCCTGCTCAATGGCCCGTGTGAGTTCTGGCATGGCCCGGCGTCCTGTTTCAAAATCCAAGGCCTTGGTACAGCCTGCCGCATCGGTTACGGTCACGCTGTGCGGGCCAGCAGCCAGTTTGGGGGCTGTAAAGCCGGATTGTTTGGTGTCCCAGGCAATCTTATATGGCGTAGTGCCACCTTTTACGGAAATCTGGGCTTTGCCATCGTTGGTTGTAGCGGAAGAGGCACCTATGTTTTGCACCAGTTCGAGCACAATTGGCTCAGGCGATTTCACGGTGATTTTTGCCGTTTGGGTGGTCCCTTTTGCATCGGTTACGGTCACGGCATACTCTCCTGCAACGAGTCCATCGGGCGATTCGCCGGTAACGCTCGGGCTATTCCAAGTCAAGGAATAGGCGGGTTTGCCACCTGCGATGTTGACTTGCAAGGAAGCTTTGTCCAATCCTCCACATTTGATGGGGTTTTTCTCGGTGATGCTCACCGTTAGGTTCAAAATATTTTCCGAAATGGCCACAGAACCCACTGCGGTACAACCATTTGCATCGGTTACGGTCACTTTAGGGTTCCCGGGGGCAAGACGGGTTGCGTTGTTGGTGCTTTCCCCGCTTTCCCATTGGAAAATATATCCTCCTGCGCCGCCCGAAGGTTTGGCGATGGCTTTTCCATCTGAATTTCCTGCACTTGCCGGCGATTGCATTTCGACATTCAAGGCAAGGGCGCTAGGGGCTTTCACGCTAAACGAGGCCGTGATACTTGCACCCGTGGCATCGGTCACGGTCAGTACATAATCACCAGCAGCTGCGCTGGGGGCTTCCCCAACCAGTGCTGGATTGCTCCAGGCGTATTTGTAGTTTGTTTTTCCACCAGAAACTTGAACATCCAGCGATGCCTTTTCGCCGGCGCACTTGATTTTTGTCTTTTCGGAAATGCTGACGGCGAGTGGCAAAAATGTTTCGGACATCGTCACAGAAGCGGTTGCGGTACACCCATTTGCATCCGTAACGGTTACACTGGTTACACCTGGGGCAAGTTTGGTTGCGGTTTCGCCGGTTTCGCCATTGGTCCATTGGAACGTGTAAGCACTGCTGCCGCCCGTAGGTTTTGCGATTGCCTTTCCGTCAGACTTCCCAGGACTGAGCGCAGATAGGGCTTCGACCTTGAGGGTAAGCGGGGAGGGCGCCTTCACGCTTACAGAAGCCGTTTTGGTAGCGCCCGTGGCATCGGTCACTGTCAGCAGGTAATCACCCGCTCC
>JALHPW010000202.1 GCA_022842255.1 Saprospiraceae bacterium
CAAATTCCGGTCATCGGCATCACCGGAAGCAACGGCAAAACCGTGGTGAAAGAATGGCTTGCCCAACTGCTTTCGCCTGATTTCGACCTGGTACGCAGCCCGAAAAGTTACAATTCCCAAATAGGAGTGCCGCTGTCCGTCTGGCAGATGCAGCAGCGCAACACACTCGCCATTTTTGAAGCTGGCATTTCGCAGCCTGGCGAGATGATGCGATTGGAAAAAATCATCCGCCCGAGCATCGGGGTGTTCACCAACCTCGGCCCGGCGCACCAGGAAGGTTTTGCTTCGGATTCGGAAAAATTGGCCGAAAAAATGCGGCTGTTCGAACACGCAGACATATTGGTGTGCGAATCACGTTGGGCTCCTGAGAACGCCCACGCACAACTTTTTACCTGGTCAAAAAACGGCGAACCCGCTGATTTGCAGGTTCAAAGAATTGAAAACCAGGCGTCTGGAGGCGCGATAATCCATGTGGAACTGCGAAGTCATGAAATCCTCGCGGAGCAAACTCGCAATTCGCACCTCGTACCTCGTACCTCGCACCTCGCACCTCGCACCTCGCACCTCCAACCTCGTACTTCGCAACTCGTAATTCCTTTCCACGACTCTGCCAGCATCGAAAACGCGCTCCATTGCTGGGCCGTGATGCTGCTGCTCGGCATCCCACAGGAAGAAATCGAACGGCGGATGTTGCGACTCGAGCCTGTGGAAATGCGGCTGGAAGTGAAAGCCGCCATCCACGGTTGTACACTTATCAACGATGCGTACAGCAACGACCTGGCCTCCTTGCGGCTTGCCTTACAGTTCGCCCGACAACAGGCGGGCAAAGCAAAACTGACGCTCATCCTTTCCGATATTTTGCAGAGTGGGCTTTCCAGCAAAGCACTTTGGGCGGAAGTCGTGGACACGATTCGCAGCCAAAAAGTGCAACGATTGATTGGTATTGGGGCTGATATTCAAGCAATTCAACCAAAACTACCCGCTGCGGTAGACGCTGTTTTTTACCCCGATACAGAACATTTTTTGGAAAAAATCGCGGAGCACGAGTTTCGCGAGGAAACCATCTTGCTAAAGGGCGCCCGTGCTTTTGCCTTTGAACGCATTGCCCGGAGACTGGAGCAAAAGGCCCACAAAACCGTACTGGAGGTCAACCTTTCGGCCCTGGCGCACAACCTCAAGACCTACCAACGACTGCTTCAACCCAGCACCAAAATGATGGTGATGGTGAAGGCCGAGGGCTACGGCGCGGGGTCGGCGCAGGTGGCCAAACTGTTGGAGTTCCACCAAGTGGATTATCTCGGGGTGGCTTATGCCGACGAAGGGATAGATCTGCGGCAGGCCGGGGTCAATCTGCCAATTTTGGTGTTGAACCCAGAGCCTGCGAGTTTTGATGCTTTGTGGCGTTTCCGATTGGAGCCGGAGGTATACAGTTTGGATATGCTGGACGAAATTGCGGCCTTTGCCAGCGCAGAAAAAAACCTGGCCATCCACCTAAAGTTGGACACCGGGATGCACCGGCTTGGTTTTGAGCCCGCCGACATTCCACGGTTGCTGGAAAAATTGCGCGGATTGCCACAACTGCGCGTTGCTACGGTTTTTTCCCATCTTTCGGCCAGTGATGCCACTCAGCATGACGATTTTACGCGTCGGCAGGCCAGTGTATTTTCCGAGATGTACGAACAAATCCGGGCCGCTTTGGGCTACGCGCCTTTGCGCCATATTTGCAATACGGGAGGCATCGAACGTTGGCCGGAATTTCATTTCGACATGGTACGGTTGGGCATCGGGCTGTATGGAATTGGCGGGCAAACCATTCAAAATCAGCTACTTACTGTCAATTCCCTAAAAGCCACCATCAGCCAAATCAAAACCCTGGAGCCGGGCGAAACCGTGGGGTACAACCGAAACAGCGGACCACTCAACACCAACAAGCGCATCGCCACCATCAGCATCGGATATGCCGACGGACTGTTGCGACTGGCTGGCGGCGGGCGATTTTCGGCTTCGATACGCGGCAAACGCGCGCCTACCTTGGGGAACATTTGCATGGACATGACCATGCTCGATGTGACCCATATCCCGGACGCACAGGTGGGCGACGAGGTGATGATTTTTGGGGACGACCCGCCGGTACAGGAATTGGCCACTTGTTTGCAAACCATTCCTTATGAGGTGTTTACCAATGTTTCGGAACGGGTGAAGCGGGTTTATTGGCAGGAGTGACGAGGTGGGAATTACGAGGTCGGAATTACGATTTTGTACATGCTCAAATTCTGCGAAAATAAGGTTTCAAAAATACTCAATGACCCACCAATGACCACTAATAGCGAAATGACCATAATGACCCCAATGGCGAACAATGACGAAATGACCCATGACGAATATTCCATCTCTCTATTCCATTTACCAGAACCACCCGGTGGTGAGTACCGACACCCGGCAATTGCCACAGGGCTGTATCTTTTTTGCGCTGAAAGGCGGGAATTTTGACGGCAACCAATTTGCGGCGCAAGCACTCGAAAATGGTGCGGCCTATGCGGTAATTGACGACCCGTCTTGTAAGACCAACGACCGTTGCCTGCTCGTGCCGGATGTGCTGCGGGCCCTGCAAGCTTTGGCCAATCACCACCGTCGGCAGTTTGACATTCCGGTCATTGCCATCGGCGGGTCGAACGGAAAGACGACCACTAAAGAGCTGGTTTCCAGTGTTTTATCGGCACATTATCCCTGCCATTTCACCAAGGGGAATTTTAACAACCACATTGGCGTGCCACTCACGCTGCTGTCCATGCCACGAGGCACGGAGGTGGCCATCATCGAGATGGGCACCAATCAGCCAGGGGACATTGAGGAACTTTGTCGCATCGTACAACCCACGCATGGCTTGTTAACCAAGATTGGAAAAGAGCACTTGGAAGGTTTTGGAAGTCTTGCGGGCGTGAAAAAGGCCGAAGGGGAGTTGTTTGATTATTTGGCCAAAAACCAGGGCTGCGCCTTTGTGAACCTTACGGAAAAATACTTGCCCGCCATGTCCAAAAAGGTGCCGATGCGTGTGGGCTACACCCGCGCCGAAACACTTCGCACGGAGCCAGGCATCATTGAAGTACAAATGTTGTCCGAAATGCCGTTTGTAAGGGCTGCCTTTCTTTCTGATGATGGTCCGAGGATTGAACTGAGCACACACCTCTTTGGTCACCACAACTTTCAAAACGTGATGACAGCCATTGCATTGGGGGTTTATTTTAAGGTTCCGGCGGAAAAAATCAGGTCGGCGCTCGAAAACTATACACCTAGAAACAACCGCTCGCAGCTCTTCAACCTGAACGGTGCCACCATTTTGTTGGATGCCTACAACGCCAACCCTTCCAGCATGCAGCCAGCCATTCAGAGCCTTTGTGCCATGCCTGCCACGCGCCGCATTGCCATTTTGGGCGATATGTTGGAGTTGGGCGAGGACAGCCAAAAAGAACACGAGGATTTGCTCCGTTTTGCCCGGCGGATGAAGGTGGACCAAATTGTTTTGGTGGGCAAAGAATTTGCCAAAACACCGTTTTCAAAATTCGGGGCCCTGCATTTTGCCGACAATGAAGCTGCCAAGCTTTGGTTTGACGCACAGGACTTCCAGGGGGCGGCTATTTTGATAAAAGGGTCGCGCGGGATTCGTTTGGAGAAAGTATTGGGCTAACCTGCAAGCCGTGCGATGAACACGAATGGGAAATTTGATGTTCCTCTTTTGTTATGCAAAAAATCCTGATCGTAGAAGACGACCCTCAGATTGCCGCACTGATCAATAGAGCCTTGCAGGAAGTGGGCTACGAGACGTTTGTGGCATTTGACGGAAAGATGGCCCTCAGTATGTTTGATAGCCTTCGCCCGCAATTGATCATCACTGACTTGGTTATGCCCCATGTGGGTGGGCATGAACTATGCCAGCAAATCCGCGCCCGAAAAAAGCTTACCCCCATCATCATGCTTACGGCGCTGGGCAGCACGGAGGATGTGGTGCAGGGCTTGAACGCAGGTGCCGACGATTATATGGTGAAACCATTTCGAGTGCCCGAGCTGCTCGCCAGGGTGCATGCCCAACTCCGCCGCGTGGAACAATCAGAAGAGCGGCAGATAAGCACATTGGCCGATCTGGTGCTCGACCACGAAACGAAAGAAGTATACCGTAACCAAGAGCTCATCAAACTCACCGCCACCGAGTATCGCTTGCTGGAGTTTTTCATGCGCCATAAAGGTCGTTTGAAAACTCGGATGGAGATTTTGGAAGAGGTATGGGGAGTGAGTTTTGACCCTGCTACCAATGTGGTGGACGTTTATGTCAATTATTTGCGCAATAAAATTGACAAGCCTTTTGGGCACAAGCTGCTTCACACACAAATTGGGCTGGGTTTTATCCTGAAAGAATGACCATTTGCTATGCAACTGCTTCGACTCACCATTCGGCAACGCCTCCCCCTGTTTATTTCGGTATCGGCACTTCTAATTCTGCTGATACAGGGCTATTTCGTTTATGAATATTCCGTTCAATTTTGCGAAGAAGAGTTCAAGGGACGCATCCAAAAACGACTGGTCGAAGCTGATTCAATCATTGCACGCGATCGTCTACACCCATTTACGGCTATTAACGCATTGCCTCCCGGCAACCTCCCTGACGAAAAGATATTTTACGCCACCGACCCAAAGTACATTGTACTGCCCGATGTAGAGAAACGGTTTTCCGAACTGATAGACACTGCACAATTCCACCAATGCACCTATTGTTTCACGCATGTTGGGCAGCGCGACTATGGCATCCATCACGACCCATCCACGCACCACACTTTGATTGTTTCGGCCATTGACCGTTACGGTTTAAGCAAAATCAGAAACCTCAAGAACGCCATTTTATTGGGCATTTTATTGGGCGTGCTGTTGCTCACTTTGGCCAGTTGGTTTTGGGTAAAAACGATGTTGCAGCCCATTGCCAACAAAATCAGCAAGGCCCGGACAATTGGTGCCCAGAGCCTAAACTTGCGATTGGATGTCAAAAACAATCATGATGAGCTCGGAGAGCTGGCATTGACTTTCAACGAAATGCTGGGGCGCATCGAGCAAGGCTTTCATGCGCAGCAACAATTTATTCGCAACGCATCCCATGAAATGCGCACGCCCCTTACCGCCATCACTGCCGAAGCCGATTTGGCCCTTCAAGAAAACAGGGGGCCGGAAAAATATCGGCAGGCCTTGGAAAACGTGCGAACACAAGCTGAAGGCCTCAACGAACTGGTTGCCAAGCTGCTTTTGATGGCAAGTATGGAGCGCAAAAACAAGTTTAACGATCAAATCTGCGCTGCCGATGAGGTATTGATGACGGCCATCCAAACCCTACAGTCCAAGTATCCCGCTGCCAGTCAATTGTTAAGGCTGGAAATAGAAGCATCCGATGCTTCTCAGCTCTTGATGCGCTGCGACCCAGCCATTTTACAGGCCGCCTTTTTCAACCTGCTCGACAATGCCATCAAGTATGGCGACAAAAAAGTAGTGGTGGTAAAAATGTCGCCTGCCGAACAGATGCTGTGTTTGGAAGTAACCGACCAAGGAACAGGCATCCCAGCAGAAGACTTTGCACACCTGTTTCAGCCATTTTTCCGGAACAAAAAAAACAGTCACCTTCCGGGCAGCGGCATCGGACTTTCGTTGGTGAAAAGCATTGCTGAAAAGTATGGTGGTAGCATCCAATTGACCTCTGAACCAGGCGAAGGCACCACCGCGTTGCTCACCCTGCCAAGGTACTTTCCAACAAAATAAGCACTTTAATGCCGCTCTAAATCGGCTCTTATGCGGTTCTAATACCCCGCCCCCACCTTTGTTTCAAAATAAAACGTTTTGAAACATGTTAAAAATCAAATTTATCGCTTTTGCGTCTTTGCTGCTCCTGATGACCAGCTGCGCAACTGTAATGCCTGATCAAGTGGGTGTAAGACGGACCTTTGGGCGTATTGGAGAGAACGTAAAACCTCCTGGCCTTGTTGGGTTCAACCCGTTCACGACCCGTGTGGTGAGGGTGCCAATCCGAACCATGAATTTAGCGATAGTTGAAAACCTCCCCTCCAAAGAAGGTTTGACCATTCGCTCCGAAAGCTCAATCCTATACCGCATCCAGTCAAGTTCGGTCCCCAAAATCTTGAAAGAAACAGGGATGGAGTTTGAGGAGATGTTGATCCTTCCTGTTTTCCGTTCTGCCGCTTCCGATATCTGTTCTAAGTATGATGCCAAAGACATGCACAGTGCGAAACGGGCCGAGATTGAAGAGGAAATCAAAAAACGCTTAATCGAGGTCTGTGCACCCAAAGGGTTTATCATCGAGGCGGTATTGCTCAAAAGCATTGTACTGCCTGCTGGCCTTTCTAAATCCATTGAAGCCAAACTGGAAGCAGAACAAGATGCCCTGCGGATGCAGTTTGTGCTCGACCGGCAAAAACAAGAAGCACAACGTCAAATCATTGATGCGGAAGGTGCAAAGGAAATCGCCCGGATTCAAGCCGAGGGCAAGAAAAATGCTACCATCATTGATGCTGAGGCCAGGGCCCGCGGCAATGAGATAGAAGCCGAAGGCCAAAAAAGAGCCAACGAGTTGGTCAGCTTAAGTCTTACCCCCAATGTCCTCAAATTCAAACAAATAGAGGCTTTCCAAAAACTGTCCACCTCGCCCAATACCAAAACGATCATTACGGACGGCAAAACGCCTATTGTAAATTTATTGGATAATGAGGGCAATTAAGCTCCACCGCCCTCATTAAAATCTACCAAACACCATGACAAAGCATTTTTTCTTCATCGCCCTTTTGGGGACGGTCATATCGTTGGCCTCAGCTTGCCAAACCCAAGACAGCGACAAATCAAAAAACAACACTACCGCTGCGCCAGAAGTTGCCAAAAATGAGCCCCCCGCAACTGTAGCGCTCCCTTATCCCCAAACGCCAGACGAGGCCATCGCTCGGCTCAAGGAAGGGAATGCTCGTTTCATCAACGATCAGTCGGCACATCCCAACCGCGACGACAATCGGAAAATCATTCAGGCACAAAAACAGACGCCTTTTGCCAGCATTATGGGTTGCAGTGATAGCCGGGTGCCCGCTGAAATCGTTTTTGACCAAGGCCTAGGCGATTTGTTCATAGTGCGCACCGCAGGCCAAGCCCCGGCTATCGCCTCTTTTGGGTCCTTGGAATTTTCGGTAGCGGTACTTGGTGTCAAAGTAATCGTTGTGATGGGTCACGAAAAATGTGGCGCAGTGGCAGGCGCCATCGGCACCGACAAATTACCCGGCCACATCGAAGACCTCGTAAACATCATCCGGCCGGGTGTGAAGACATTTATCGGTAAGCCCGAAAAATTGGAAGAAGCCAGTAAAGCCAATGTGCTGGCAGAAGTGGAAGCTTTGAAAAGGCTCACCCCAATCCTTTCCGAGTACGTTAAAGAAGGGAAAATCAAAATCATCCCGGCCTACTATCATCTGGAAACCGGCCAAGTAGAATTTTTATAACATTTTGAGGAAACTAGCATGGGCGCACACACTAAAAAAGGCGGGAGAAGGCAGTCCCAAAAAGACTATGTTAGCTTTATGAGCTGGCTAAAGGGTTTTCCGAACCTTGCGGAGGAACGGCCCTTGAGCCTTCCTCAACGGTGCCCCGTATTTCAGCAGCAAAGTATGACCAAGTTCACCGATTGGCCATCTTGCGGTTCCACTGTAAGCTGCAGCTGCGTGAACTACGGAAAGTGTTTGGGTATTTGAGCCTTCTCGAAACGCTATTCATCGAATCGTATTCATACTTAGTTGGATTCGCAGCTGGTCGCAACATTTGCGATCGGCTGCTTTTTTATAGCAGACTTGTTGCGGTGGAAGGCTTTGAGTGTGGAGAATTTCCATTTTTTCAGCTGTTAAGGCAATTTTTGTAGTCGAAATCGGGTATATTCGGCGAAAAATTTAACGAAGACAGTCGGAAAAAGGGATTTTTACCCGTCAAAGCCTTCCACCCCAACAAGTCTATTACACAAGCCGCCACAGCACAACCCAAACAACCTCTTAATTTTAGATATGAAAAGACAGTACTCATCACAGGCGGATCGCAAGGTATTGGACGGGCTAC
>JALHPW010000203.1 GCA_022842255.1 Saprospiraceae bacterium
AACCTGCAAGTACCCCGGAACTCCGTTCCGGGACTGAACCTGCAAGTACCCCGGAACTCCGTACCGGGACAGGGCCTCAACGTACCCCGGAACGCTGTTCCGGAGCCATCTGTCTCGGAACAGCGTTCCGAGCTACATACCCAAATGACCCCGGAACGGAGTTCCGGGGTACATGCCAAGGCAAAAAACGTAGTCATCATCGGCGGAGGCGACACCGGCAGCGATTGCATTGGCACCTCCAACCGACAGGGTGCAGCTTCGGTGACACAGTTTGAGTTACTTCCCCAACCGCCTTCCGAACGCTCCCTGAATATGCCTTGGCCCACCTATCCGATGTTGTACAAAACCACCAGTTCACACGAGGAAGGTTGCGAACGACGCTTTGCCATTACCACTAAAGCATTTTTGGGCGATGAAAAGGGGCAGTTGCGAGCTGTGCTAGTTGCAGATTTGGATTGGAAAACGGGCGCCGACGGCAGGCCATCCGGTTTTCAGGAAATTCCAGGTTCGGAACGCGAAATCCCTTGCGAACTGGCATTGTTGGCCATGGGTTTTGTGCATCCACAGCATGAGGGTATGTTACAACAACTGGAAATAGCCCTCGATGAGCGCGGCAATGTGTTTGCTTCCGACCAAAATTACCAGACCAACCATCCCAAGATTTTCAGCGCAGGGGATATGCGTCGCGGGCAATCGCTGGTGGTTTGGGCCATTCAGGAAGGTCGCGAGTGTGCTCGGTGTGTAGATAAATTTCTGACAGTTGGTGGTGGTTAACCACAAAAGCCACAAAAGGGCACAAAAGAAGGTCCCTCCCATGTTGGTTCAAAAAGCCCAAATATTCCTATGAGCGCTTCAAAAAGTATAAAACCAAGCATTAAAAGCTAAAAAAGCTTTTGTGCTCTTTTGTTCCTTTTGTGGTTCAAAAAGGGCCCTACGAGCGCGGCAAACAAGTATAAAACCAACCATTAAAGGGTAAAAAGCTTTTGTGCTCTTTTGTTCCTTTTGTGGTTCAAAAACACTCAATCATGACTATTAGAGGACATCAACTTTCATTCAAATCCCTGACCCCGTTTTTACTACTCCTGATTGTAGCATTCGCTGCGCTTTTTGCGCCGGTGCAATCCCAATTCGCCGATTCGGAAGGCCAATACAACGCTGCCGACATTGCGTGGGTAATGGTGGCCACGGCCCTGGTTTTTTTGATGACACCCGGACTGGCGTTTTTTTACGGGGGCATGGTGCACCGTAAAAACGTGATTTCCACGATGATTAAAAGTGTGGTGGCCGCTGGAGTGGTGAGCGTGCTTTGGGTTGTAGTGGGTTTTAGTTTGGCTTTTGGGGAAACCATCGGCGGGTTCATCGGCAATCCGTTCACGTTTTTTTGCTTCCAAAATGTTAGTTCCGGAGCCCCCTGGAGCCTTGCGCCCACCATTCCGCTCACCTTGTTTGCGTTTTTTCAATTGATGTTTGCCATCATTACCCCCGGACTGGTGGTCGGGGCAGTGGCAGAACGCATCCGGTTTACCTCGTATATCTTGTTTACGGGCTTGTTTAGCTTGTTTGTGTACGCGCCGCTTGCCCACTGGACCTGGCACCCGGAGGGTTTTCTGTTCAAATTGGGGGTGCTCGATTTCGCGGGCGGCACGGTGGTGCATATTTCAGCGGGTTGCGCGGCCTTGATGGGAGCTTTGGCCATCAAACGCCGATTGGTACACATGGAAAACCAGGAAGTGCCACCCGCCAATGTGCCTTATGTGTTGATTGGGACGGGTTTGTTGTGGTTTGGTTGGTTTGGCTTTAACGCGGGTTCTGCCCTGGGCGCAAACGCTTTGGCCGTTTCGGCTTTTGCCACCACCAATACAGCGGCAGCGGCGGCCGGGCTTTCCTGGATGTTTTTTGATGTTATGAAGGGTAAAAAACCTTCGGTTTTGGGCTTTTGTATTGGGGCGGTAGTGGGTTTGGTGGCCATTACGCCAGGCGCTGGGTTCATTGGCATCCCGCAAAGTATTTTTATCGGGGTGATTGCGGCGGTGGTGTCTAATGTGGCAGTGTATTACAAATCAAAATCTTCGCTCGACGATACGCTCGACGTGTTTCCTTGCCACGGACTCGGCGGTATGGTGGGTATGTTGCTGACGGGTGTTTTCGCCAGTCACACCGTGAATAGTGCAGGGGCTGACGGGCTTTTTTCCGGAAATACCGCTTTTTTCCTGACCCAATTGAAAGTTTTGTTTATTGCGGTCGCGTACAGTGCGGGGGTGTCCTTTTTGATTTTTAAATTCATCAACCTCATCGAACCGCTTCGGGTAAGCGAAGAAGACGAAGAACTTGGTCTTGACGCCTCGCAACACAACGAAAAATACGTGCAAGGCACCCTGTTGGTTCCACAATCCAACGGCCGGTTGGAGGAAGTGGAAGCGGATTGATTTGCGTTTGAGCTTGAATTCCAGGTCTTCTTTTTAAATGTTTTTCAAGGAATTAAGAAATCCAAGAGGGGATTTTGAATTGGAATTTTCTCTTGGATTTTATAAAAAATTAAAAATTATAATTGGATACAAAAGTAATTTTCCCGCGATTTTATCAAAAACAAAAATGACATGTCTGGGGGCACGTGTTCAGGCCAAATAAAATTTTCGTTAACCTCGAAAAAAAATGCTCCGATATCGTGAAATCCGTTTTTGTTTGCACTTCGTTTATCCTAGTTTTTCTGTTTCACCTTTGGCACAACGCAAGTCCGCTTGCACTTTTCGTTGAACTGAAAATGAAAAAAAATACTTCCATCGCTTTCCTTTTTGCTGCGACGCTCGTCGCCCAAAGGCATGGGGTTTTTTCCGTTCCGGCTACCGGAGCGTTTTTGGGTAATACCCTTCCGTATCCCGTTGGGGTACGACGATAATTTCTGATTTACAAGGCTTTCTTGTAGTGGCCCGGTGGCATTTCGGGCACCCTCAATCGGCAACTTGCGCCCATGCGGCGTGAGCGGCTCATTCCCGCAACTTCATTCATCCAACTTTTGCAATGGATCAGCAATTTTTCAAGGTCGTCGTGGCCGGGGCGGAGCATTTTGATTTCGCACCCTTGATCTGTGAAGAAATGGCGGCTTCCGCCAAAGCACGTGGCACAGGCATCGCCCGCCGTTCGCCCGAATACCTGCAACAAAAAATGGCCGAAGGCAAAGCCGTCATCGCATTCTCCATGCAAGGGGAATGGGCGGGTTTTTGCTATATCGAAACCTGGAGCCACGGCAAATACGTCGCCAATTCTGGGCTCATCGTAGCGCCTAGCTTTCGCAAAGGCGGATTGGCCAAACAAATCAAACGCAAAATCTTCGAACTCAGTCGCAGCCAGTACCCGGAGGCAAAAATCTTTGGCCTCACCACCGGACTTGCCGTGATGAAAATCAACTCCGAACTGGGCTACGAACCGGTTACCTACTCCGAGCTCACCGACGACGATGCGTTTTGGGCAGGTTGTAAAAGTTGCGTCAACTACGATATCCTGATGAGCAAAGAGCGCAAAAATTGTCTCTGCACGGCCATGCTCTTTGATCCCGAGGAACAATTGCATAGCGTATCTGCCGAGCCCGCCAAGCAACAACCCATGATTGTGGCCAACCCATCAGAGCGGCTCCTGACGCAAGTGGTCGCCCTCTTCCGCAGCTGGAAATCCGCTCGTGCCCAACAAAAGGAAATGATTGCCTAAACGTGTTATTCATCATTTATCATTTATCATTCATCATTCATCATTCATCATTCATCACTATGAAAGTCCTTCTAGCCTTTTCTGGCGGTCTTGATACTACGTATTGCGCACTCTGGCTTCGCGAACAGGGTTATGAAGTGCATGCGCTGACCGTACAAACGGGTGGTTTTAGTGAATCAGAATTATTGACCATTGAAACGCATGCCCGCTCGCTGGGCGTGGCTTCGTTTGCCGTAGCCGATGTAACGCGCCGCTATTACGATACCTGCTTGCGGTATCTTATCTTCGGTAATGTGTTGAAAAACAGCACTTATCCATTGAGTGTCAGCGCCGAACGCATCATCCAGGCCATCGCGGTAGCCGAGTACGCCCAAGAAATGGGCGCCACGGCCATCGCTCACGGGAGTACGGGCGCTGGCAACGACCAGGTGCGCTTCGATATGGTATTCCAAAGTATGATGCCCACGGCCGAAATCATCACGCCCATCCGCGACCAACAACTGAGCCGTGAAGCGGAAATCGAATTCTTACGGGCTCGTGGGGTAGACATGAACTTTGAAAAAGCGGCGTACAGCATCAACAAAGGGCTCTGGGGCACTTCGGTTGGGGGGCGGGAAACACTCAACAGCCGACAAGCTTTGCCGGAAACGGCCTGGCCTACATCGCTTACCAAAACAGTTCCCGAGCAGGTAAGCCTGGGGTTTGAAAAAGGCGAACTCGTATCCATTAATGGGCAATCCTTCGAGCATCCATCGTTGGCAATCAATCATTTACAAAGCATCGCACAACCTTTTGGCATTGGGCGCGACATCCACGTGGGCGACACCATCATTGGCATCAAGGGCCGGGTGGGTTTTGAGGCGGCGGCACCGATGGTCATCATCAAGGCCCACCACCTGCTAGAGAAACATACCCTCACCAAATGGCAACTGTATTGGAAAGACCAGCTGGCTGCATGGTACGGCAACTGGCTACACGAAGGCCAATTGCTCGACCCCACGATGCGCAACATCGAAAAATTCCTGACAGACAGCCAGCAAACGGTGAGCGGGACGGTTTTTGTCACCCTGCACCCGCATCGTTTTGCATTGGAAGGCATTGAGAGCCCGCACGACCTGATGCGTGCAAAATTTGGCAGTTACGGCGAAATGAACACAGGTTGGACAGGCGATGACGTGAAAGGTTTTGCGAAGATTTTTGGCAATCAAACAGCGATTTTTCACCAAGTAAATCAAAGGTAGTATGGCGTTCACGCCGTCGGGAAAGTCGCCATTTACGGCGATGTTGGCTGTTTTTTGGGCGTAAACGCTCTTTTTCCCGACGGCGTGAACGCCATGCTACCGAGCACACAACATGACCAATACGCATATCCGCATCGGCATACTCGGCAGCGCGGGCTACACCGGCGGCGAACTCCTTCGTTTGCTGCTCCGGCACCCGAAAGTTGAAATCACATTTGCACACAGCAATAGCAATGCTGGCAAGCCCATCGCATCGGTCCACCGCGACTTGGTGGGCGATACGGATTTGTGTTTTTCGGCTGATTTCCAACACGAGGTAGACCTCGTTTTTCTCTGCGTCGGCCATGGCGAGGCGCGAAAACTGCTGACCGAAATAGGCTTGCCCAACACCGTGAAAATCATTGATTTGAGCCAGGATTTTCGGCTTGAAGCAAATGCCGCGTTTGGCGAACGTCATTTTGTGTACGGGTTGCCAGAGCTGCAAAAAGCGACCATCCAGCAATCCAGCAATGTCGCCAATCCGGGTTGTTTCGCCACCGCGATTCAACTTGCGTTACTGCCTTTAGCACAGGCTGGATGGCTGCGCGAAACCCATGTCACGGGCATCACGGGCTCAACCGGTGCCGGGCAAAGTCTGCACGCAACCCAACATTTTGCGTGGCGCACGAACAATATTTCAGCCTACAAAACCCTCACACACCAGCATTTGGGTGAAATCCGCCAATCACTTGGGCACTTGCAGGAGCACGTCCCCCCCGTTCATTTCATCCCGTGGCGTGGCGATTTTGCACGGGGCATTTTCGCCAGCGCCTGTGTCCCCTTTGAAGGTTCGCTAGACGATGCAATTGCTTTATATACAGGCTATTATCAGGAACACCCTTTTACACATCTGAGTCCTGAGCCTATTGATTTAAAGCAGGTTGTAAACACCAACAAATGCCTGCTTTATTTGGAAAAAATAGACAATCAGTTGGTTATCCACTCGGCCATCGACAATCTTTTGAAAGGAGCCAGTGGTCAAGCCGTCCAAAACATGAACCTGATGTTTGGTTGGGAGGAGACCGCAGGATTGCAATTGAAGGCCAGTAATTTTTAAGAAAATCCGTGTCTCATCCGCGTCATCCGTGTGCCACCCTCCGAGATGGGAACACGGATGACGCGGATGAGACACGGATAAAACCACAAATCATGCAACTATTCGACGTTTACCCCCTTCAGGACATCCACATCGACCACGCAAAAGGTGCCTGGGTATGGGACACTGCCGGCCGGAAATACCTGGATATGTATGGTGGCCATGCGGTTATTAGCATCGGACACACGCATCCGCACTACGTTCGGCGGCTGACCGCGCAGTTGCGGAAAATCGGATTTTACTCCAATTCGGTAAAAATGTCGATCCAGCAGGAACTTGCCGAAAAACTGGGTCAGGTGTCCGGGAAACCTGATTTTCAACTATTTCTGTGTAATTCCGGTGCAGAGGCAAACGAAAATGCCCTTAAACTGGCCTCCTTTGCCACTAATCGGCGGAAGGTGGTGGCCTTTCGTGGCGCTTTCCACGGGCGTACTTCGTTGGCCGTGGCGGCGACTGACAATCCGAAAATTGTGGCCCCCGTGAATGAAACAGACCAGGTGGTTTTTTTGCCTTTCAACGATGTGGCAGCGCTTGAATCCTGTTTTGCGGAACAGGGCAACGAGATTGCAGCCGTCATTCTGGAAGGGATTCAAGGGGTGGGCGGCATCCGCGTGGCGAGTGATGGGTTCCTTCAAAAAATTCGAACGCTGTGCGACGCGCATGGGGCAGTTTTTATAGCCGACAGTGTACAGTGTGGGTATGGGCGCAGCGGACAGTTTTTCGCGCACGACCATGCCGGGGTGCAGGCGGATATTTACTCGGTGGCGAAGGGCATGGGCAATGGGTTTCCCGTGGCAGGCATACTCATCGCGCCACATTTGCGACCCTGGCATGGTATGTTGGGCACTACGTTTGGCGGCAACCCATTGGCTTGCGCGGCAGCACTGGCAGTGCTTGAAGTAATTGAAAATGAAAACCTTATCGAAAATGCGGCCAGTCTCGGACAATGGCTGATGGACGAACTTCGAAGTCTTCCACGCATCGAGGAAGTGCGCGGGCGGGGCTTGATGATTGGGATTGATTTGCCAGAAACCTTGCCTGGCTTGCGGCGTGATTTATTGTTCCAGGAAGGCGTTTTCACCGGGGAAGCAAAGCCCAATGTGCTGCGTTTGTTGCCCTCGCTGGCCTTGAAACGACGGGAAGCGGAGTTGTTTTTGAAAAAATTCAAACGGGTGCTGCACGCAACCCATAACCCCTAAAGCCATGCAACAATTTACCACAGTCGCAGATGTGCCCGACGTGTCCGCACTCGTTCAGGAAGCGCTGGCTTTGAAAGAAAACCCTTTGGCATTCAACCATTTGGGAAAAAACAAAACCCTGGGCCTGGTCTTCCTCAACCCAAGTCTGCGCACCCGGCTCAGCACCCAAATCGCTGCCCAAAACCTGGGACTGAATGTGTTATTGCTCAATGCCGACAAGGATAGTTGGGCCATTGAATTTCAGGATGGCGCGGTGATGGATGGTGCCACGGTCGAGCATATTCGCGACGCGGCGCCGGTTTTGGGCAGCTATTGCGACTTAATCGGAGTGCGGTGTTTCCCGGGTTTGCAATCTCGGGAGGTGGATTATTCGGAGCACGTCATGCATCAGTTTATTCGGCACACCGGGCGACCTTATCTCAGCCTCGAATCGGCCACCCTGCACCCTTTACAAAGCCTTGCGGATTGTATCACAATTCAGGAAAACCGCCCGAAACATCGCCCAAAAGTGGTGCTGAGCTGGGCGCCCCATATCAAGCCCATCCCGCAGCCTGTGGCGAATTCCTTTGCGGAATGGATGGGCCGTTCCGACGTGGATTTTGTGGTCGCGCATCCGGAAGGGTACGAACTTGACCCGCGCTACATTGGGCGTGCAACCGTGGTCCACGACCAGCGCAAAGCCCTCGAAGGCGCTGATTTTGTATATGTGAAGAATTGGAGCAGCTATACCGATTATGGCAAAGTATTGACGCAGGACCCATCTTGGATGTTGACCGAAAAGCACTTGTCCGACACCAATCAAGCCCGGGTCATGCACTGCCTGCCCGTGCGCCGCAATGTAGAACTGAGT
>JALHPW010000204.1 GCA_022842255.1 Saprospiraceae bacterium
CCATGGCATTACGCTCGAATTGTATGAAAAAGAGCTTCGTATCCTGGCCAAGGACTTGACGCAAATGGAAAGCGTAGTGAAAATGTCAGATGAGTTACTCACCGAAAAGACCCCTGTAAAATCGGATGCCCCACAAAAATAAAGTGCCTTTCGATGCTTAGACCGAAAGGCACTTTGTAGGGTTGAAACAACACCAATATTACTTCGCCAGGACTTTAGCCACCAAATCGGCCGCTTCCTGGAATTCGGTTGCCCCCATCACTTCAAGTCCTGATTCGTCAATGATTTTTTTGGCGATGTCCGCATTGGTGCCTTGCAAGCGCACGATGACCGGCACCGGGATTTCCCCAATGGCCTTGTACGCATCCACCACACCTTGTGCTACGCGGTCGCAGCGCACAATCCCACCAAAAATATTGATGAGGATTGCTTTTACATTCGAATCCTTGAGGATAAAACGCATAGCGTTTTCTACCCGTTGGGCATCTGCGGTGCCGCCTACGTCGAGGAAGTTGGCTGGTTCACCACCGGAAAGCTGAATCAAATCCATCGTTGCCATGGCAAGACCAGCACCATTCACCATGCAACCAACGTTTCCGTCCAGTTTTACATAGTTCAGGTCCATTTCTTGGGCTTCAACGTCGGCAGGATCTTCTTCATCCGTATCACGAAGCGCTTCCAGGTCTTTGTGGCGATACAATGCGTTATCGTCCAAGGTCACCTTAGAGTCCACGGCGATGATGCGGTCGTCGGAAGTTTTGAGGCAAGGGTTGATTTCAAACATGGACGCGTCCGAGCCAATAAAGGCGGCGTACAGTTTTTGCACAAAATCAACCATTTCTTTGAATGCCCCACCGCTCAAGCCCAAGTTAAACGCTACTTTTTGGGCTTGGAAAGGACGAAGTCCCAACATCGGGTCGATAAACTCAAAATAGACACGGTCAGGGGTATCATGTGCAACGGCCTCAATGTCCATACCTCCATCAGGAGAATACATGATAACGTTGCAACCCCGGCCACGGTCGGTCAATATGCTGATATAGAATTCTTTAGGATCGCTAGCACCGGGATAGAACACATCCTGTGCGACCAAAACCTTGCGCACCAGTTTGCCTTCGGCGGAGGTTTGTGGGGTAATCAAACGCATTCCAATCATGGCCTTGGCGAGTTCGCCTGCCTGTTCAGGGTTTTTGGCCACTTTTACACCACCACCCTTACCGCGGCCACCGGCATGGACCTGCGCTTTGATTACGGCAAAATCAGAGTTGTAAAGCTCTTTCAACTTTTTGGCGGCTTCCACAGCCTCGGAAGCAGTGTGCACAACAATCCCTTCCTGGATTTTCACCCCATAAGATTTGAGCAGTTCCTTGCCTTGATATTCGTGAAGATTCATGTTTTATAGAATGTT
The DNA here is from genome assembly GCA_022842255.1 of Saprospiraceae bacterium. Lineage (GTDB taxonomy): Bacteria > Bacteroidota > Bacteroidia > Chitinophagales > Saprospiraceae > M3007. Next base: position 1,409 of record JALHPW010000204.1, read on the forward strand.
ATGTGGACTTGGGTGGGTTATTTTGTAATTGGGGTCATTGGGACTTTGCCATTGTTAAAACTCTGGCGGGTAAATGCTCGGGCAAAACTACGAACACTGACAATACTTCAAAGGTTGAATCCAAACTACTTATAAAATTTACCGCAACGCAGCTCCTTCATCGTCTATCAGCTTCCCGCTGATCACCCGGATGATCCGTGCGGGGAAGTTTTGCAAGATCCGATAATCGTGTGTGGCGCACAAAACAGCGGTATTGTGTTGTTTGGCCAGGTTTCGCATGAGGGTAAGTATGTCATCGCTGGTTTCTGGGTCAAGGTTGCCGGTAGGTTCGTCCGCCAACAAAAGCAAGGGTTTGTTGAGCAGTGCCCTTGCGATGACAATCCGTTGTTGTTCGCCGCCAGAAAGCTCGAAAGGCATAGACAAACGTTTGGAGGCCAGGCCCACCTCGCTCAGCACCTCCCCTACCCTTTTATCCATGGCAGCGGGGTCGTCCCAGCCGGTAGCCCGGAGCACAAAGAGCAGGTTTTCTTGGACGTTTCGATCCGTTAACAGATTGAAATCCTGAAAAACAATACCCAATTTGCGGCGAAGTTCGTGAACGTTTCGACGTGTAATGTTTCGGAGGTCAAAACCGGATACTTCACCCGAACCATGTTCGAGGGGCAGGGCCGCATAGAGCGTTTTGAGCAAACTGCTCTTACCACTTCCGGTTTTGCCGATGAGATAGGTAAATTCACCTTCTCCGATATTCAGGTTAATATTTTGGAGAATAATACTGCCGTCCGCTTGGCGGATATCGGCGTTGTTAAGTTTGACGATGCTAGGCACAGTGGCGTTGGCTGTTAAAATTGTGGGGCGAAAGTCCAGCTTTTTTAAATTTTTTTATAAAAACCTGAAAATCTGTGCGATAATTGCCCCGCGAAACAAACAAGATCGTTTCAATCATTCACCTTATGAATTCAAAATCCCTCGTCTTCGTCGTATTTGCTGTTTGGAGTGTAATTTGCTGGCGTTGGTACGTTTGCGGACTTATGAACGCTTGCGGCGAGCATGCTACGCGTGATTCCAACGAAGAGGTCGTAGCAATTCCGGATGACAGGATTGATACGGCAACGATAGAAACCCCTGAAATCCAACCGCTTAACAATCAAAAATCTGGCAGCGGCCAACCAAAAAATAGTTCAGCTCCTGCAAGCACCAAGCCCACCAAACCTGTTACTCCAGACAATATGGACGAGGTGCAAATGGAAGAAGTGGAAGATCGGATGGTCATCCATTTCCCGTACAAGTCGTCCACCAAAGAAGACAATACTGCTATTGACAATTATCTGGCCAATCTTGCCCGGCAACTTATCCAATCAGGCGAAAAAGTGACCATTACGGGGCATACCGATTTTGTGGGCGAACCGGGCACCAATTACAATTTTGGACTTCGTCGTGCGTACGGTATCCGAGATATTTTGATAAAAAAAGGGGTGCCCAAATCCCAAATACGCTGCAAGTCGTTCGGCGACCGCAAACCGGTAGCTACCAATGACACCCCTTATGGCCGATACCTCAATCGGCGTGCAGAAATCCGGGTAAATTAATTCCAACAACTCAACAATCAATCGAACCAACAATCAGAAAGATGTTTGAAAATAACCCATTTGCAACGCATACCGTCGAAATCATTATCATGCTGCTCGGCGCATTCTTCATCGGCTTATGGCTGGGCTGGGTGTTGTGGGGGCGCCTAAAGCAAGAACTAGACCGCCTGAAACTAGACAATCAAAGCCTCAACGTTACCCTGGATGCCCTGCGGCTCGAACTCGAGTCTTTGAAAACCCGCGCGGTAGTAGCCGAATCCGATAACAGCAACCTGACCACTCAAGTGCTGAACCTCAACCGGGAAAACACCTCGCTACGGGAAAAATCGGCTTACTTGGAAAAAGAATTGGAAGCTGCATTGACCCGCAATCGTCAAGTAGAGACGGAATTGGGCCTATCCTATGAACCTGATACTGTTTTGGCCGACGATATTCCGCTGGAAATCAAAGAGATAAACAATGAAACACCTGCCACACCTGAAGTCGTGGAAGAGCTGAGCCCAGTCATCACCGAGCCACCGGCACCTGAAATGCCAACCCCACCTGTGTTCACCGTGGAGCCCGTGGCCATCGTAGAAACCAAGCCAGAAAAACCATCCAAACAAAAACCACCTGTTTCCACCGAACCTACACCAGCGCCCGCCATCTCTACCGACCGCGACGACCTGACCGTGGTGGAAGGGATTGGCCCCAAGATTCAGATGCTGCTCAACCATTACGGGATATTTACCTACCGGCATTTGGCCGACGCAGATGTGGTTCGGCTCAAAGAAATCCTTAGCGAAGCGGGCCCTCAACTCGCCATGCACGACCCAGGCACCTGGCCATCGCAAGCCAATTTGGCCGCGAATGACCAATGGGACACCCTCAAATCCGTTCAAGGGTTCTTAAAGGGTGGGAAGAAGCCAGATTGAGCGTTTCGGAATATTCAAGCCTTCGAGGGGCGGTTGCAGGAACTGTGCAACCGCCCCTCGGCTATTTAGCGCAGCTGCAAGGCGGCTCTACCCAACATAAATGCTCCCCGGGCAGACGCATCGGCCTCATGGCTGTCCACCGCAATATCGTTTTTAAATATTTCGGCCAACATACTGACCCACAAGCTGTTCCGGGTAAATCCCCCACTGATATGGATACTTTGGACGGGTATTTTCTCCTCCAAAACATCCACAATGGATTTCAGGTTGAGCAACACACCCTCCATGGCTGCACGCACGAAATGCGCCTGTCCATGTTGGGCCGATAATCCGATGAAACTGGCTTTGGCGCTTGCATCCCAAAGGGGCGCGCGCTCGCCATGCAGGTATGGCAAAAATTGCAGGCCTTCAGCGCCCGGCGGTACCTCAATTGCTTGATTTGCAAATGCTTCCGGGTCAAGCGGCGACCGGAAAACGCGGGTCCGAAGCCATTCCAGGGCATTGCTGCCGTTGTTGCTGGCACCTCCCACGATAAAACGGGTTTCATCGAGCCGGTAGCAAAATGTGCGCATTTGCACATCCAAAATCGGTGCAATAGTCATCATCCTGACCGCTGCGCTGGTACCGATGGTCAGTGCAAGTTGTCCGGGTTGGGTTGCTCCAGAGCCAAGATTGGCCAAGGCGCCGTCGCTGGCGCCGATGATTAGGGGGATGTTTTCGAGCGGCAGGCCCATTGATTTGTCACCGGAATTGTCCAGAAAGAGGGTCTTTTTGTACGGAGAAACCAAGGCTGGCAGCTGATTTGAGGTGATTCCAGCCAACGATAGGGCTTCCTCGTCCCAGTGCATTCCCAGCAGGTCCATCAAGCCAGTGGCCGAGGCGCAGGAAAAGTCGCATTCAAACTGCCCGGTCAGGCGATACCACACATACTCCTTGATCCCCAAGAACTTATGGGCTTGCTGAAATACGGTTGGGGCATTTTTTCGCAACCAAACCAACTTCAGCAAGGGCGACATCGGATGAATGGGTACGCCTGTCTTTTGATAGAGCCGCTGGCCCACTCCATTTTGGAGTAATTCCCGGGCCTCTGCTTGGGCCCGGACGTCCGACCAGAGCATGAAATTGCCCAAAGGCCGACCTTGAGCATCCAGGGCCAGCAAACCGTGCATGGCAGCAGAAAAGGCGATTCCTTGTATTGGGCTGGACGCACGGTTTTGACTCAAAAAAGCCGCAGCCGCTCGCACTGCTGCGCATACATTTTCAAACACCTGCTCAGGCACCTGCTCACTCCAACCCTCCTGTGGCGCAAGGGTTTGATTGGCGGCTTCGGCACTGAAAAGTAGCTCGCCGCGCTCATCAAACACGACGGCCTTTACATTTGTAGTACCAATATCTACGGCGATAAACATGATTGGGCACGGGTTTAGAGGTAGAATTTAGGGCTATGCCCCACTTCAAACAATCCCATCCAAGAGCAATACGCCCGCCAAACCCACCAGCCCCACAATTGTTTCCATCACGGTCCAAGAACGAAACGTGTCCTTCAAACTCAGTCCAAACCATTCCCGAAACATCCAGAAACCTGTGTCGTTGACGTGCGAACACATCAGACTACCCGCTCCAACGGCCAGGGTCATGAGTTCAGGCGATGCGCCACTGTTTGCAATCAGCGGTTGAACGATGCCTGCAGCAGTCATTCCCGCCACAGTTGCCGAACCCACCGCGATGCGTAACAAAGTGGCGATGCCCCAGGCGATTACCAAGGGTGAGGCAGAAAAATGGATAAATTGTACGGCGAGTTCCTTTCCAAGCCCGCTATCCACCAAAACCTGCTTGAATGCGCCGCCGGCAGCGATTACCAGCAACAGACTTGCCGCTGCGCCAAGGGCGGCGTTTGAATTTTCCAGTAACAAACTGGTGGTCAATGATTTATGGCGATTAAACGCCCTGTTTTTTCCTAAAAAAAGCAAGGCCGCCAATACCGCCAATAACATGGCCACACTGGGTTCGCCCCAAAACTTTGCAGCTTGGAGCAGCTTGGAATCAGCTGGCAAGTTGAATTCAAGGATGGTAGCGATGGCCATGAGCATGACCGGTAGCAAAGCAATGCTGAGACTTTGCACGAAGCCCGGCAAGGATTGCTCAGGCAGATCCTTGACCTGAAAAAGGCCCGCGGGTGGATTGGCCTTTAGGTCCTTCAAAACATATTTTGGAAAAAAAATACCTGCAACCAAAATGGCGGGAATGGCCACCGCCAGTCCTAGCAGCAATGTCCTTCCCAAATCTGCCCCAAATAAATTCGCAATGGCCGTAGCCCCCGGGTGCGGCGGAAGAAAACCGTGGGTAACCGAAAGCGGTGCCGCCATGGAAATCGCCAAGGAGACCAGATTCTGACCCGATGCCGCTGCCACGGTAAAAACCAAGGGTGCCAGCACGACAAATCCAGCGTTGTAAAACATTGCGATGCCTACCACAAAACCAGTGAGCGCAACCGCCCAATTGGCCCGTCGCAAGCCAAAAAATCGCAACAAACGCTGAGAAATCACCTGTGCCGCACCTGTTTCCGCCAAAATACTACCCAACATAATCCCCAGTGCCAATACCAGTACCAAGCCTCCCAAGGTGCCCCCAATACCGTTTTGAACCGATTTAATCAGGTCTGACAAGGGCATTCCAGCCGCTAAGCCAGTACTTAAAGCCGTGATGGTCAGTGCTAAAAATGCACTCAGCCGGAGCCAAAGTATCAATACAAGCAGCAACCCTATGGAGAAAATGAGGAGCACGTTGTTGTGGTGGGTTAAGGGTTATGAACTACTGCGTGACCGCCAAATTCGTTGCGAAGCGCAGCAACCACCTTTCCGGCAAACGTATCGTCTTGTTGCGAACGATACCGCATAATCAGCGACAAAGCAATGACCGGGGTGGGCACCCCCAAATCCAAAGCGGTTTCGAGGGTCCATTTGCCTTCGCCAGAAGCGTGCATGACCCCGCGTATGGCGGAGAGGTCTGGGTCTTTCCGGAAAGCATTGGCAGAAAGCTCCATTAGCCAGGAACGCACCACGGAGCCATGGTTCCAAAGTTCCGCAATCTGTTGATAATCAAAATCATAGTTCGATTTTTCCAGCACCTCGAAACCTTCTGCAATGGCTTGCATCATTCCGTATTCGATGCCGTTGTGCACCATTTTGACAAAATGCCCTGCACCGGGTCCGCCAACATAACGTGTTCCGCCCGGTAGCGACAGGTCATCAAAAACCGGCTTGCAGTAAGCATACACTTCTGGTTCCCCACCAATCATGGTACAAGCCCCGTTTAGGGCGCCTGAAGTGCCCCCGGAAGTGCCACAGTCCAGAAAACATATCCCTTTGGATTTCAAATGTTTGTAACGACGGACGGAGTCATTGAAATTGGAGTTGCCGCCGTCGATAAGAATATCATTGGGGTTCAAGTATGGCAAAAGATTATCAATTACCTCATCCACGATGGGTCCAGCGGGCACCATCAACCAGATAACTCGACGACCGTTGAGTGCCCCCGCAAGGTCTGAAAGGCTGTTTGCGGTTGAAATACCTGATTCTGCGGCTATTTGAGCGGTTAAGGTTTCGGAACGATCGTGCGCGACTACCGCGTGACCGTGATTGCGGAGGTTAAGTGCAATGTTATAGCCCATTTTACCGAGGCCGACTAGTCCGATTTGCATAGTATAGATTCTTAAAAATTGTTTGTTTCTGTGGTTTTCACGAATTGTTTAAGACAATTTTGCCTTGACCAGTTCATAGGATTGTTGGAGATAATGCATCCATTGGGAATCATCCATTCGGGAAAAATCCAGCACATACACCCAATGCTCCCGATCCAGATAGGGCGCAGGGATAATACCATCACGGGTGATTATTTCCTCAAACTCGCCCTCCAGCACTTTGAAGGAGGCACCACCATCTGTGTCGGAATCGGTAATACAAAAAGGCTCACTGGCTACTAAAAAGTACCGGTCTTGCCTCCATCTAACTTCTTCCGTCACGCCTGGAAAGGAAAGGCAATAGGTGCGTAATGCAGTAAGATTCATCGTTCAAATTGTTGAAGTGTTAGTAGGCCAAATATTCCGGCATCGATCCACCCACGGTTTTTGTCTTCGCCTTCTACCCGAACAGACCCTATAAAGTTTTCACGTTCTGCGGAGTGGTCGTTGTCGCAATAAGCCAAGGCG
>JALHPW010000205.1 GCA_022842255.1 Saprospiraceae bacterium
TCAACAACTTGGTACTGCCAATGTCGGCGTATTTGAGCATGGCCAGCAGAAGGTGTTCGGGGTGTACCTCTTCGGTTTTGGTCATTTTGGCCTCCACAAAAGTTGCTTTTAACACCCGCTGCACCTGAGTGGTCATCGCACATTCGCCCACGTACAGATTTTCGGCAGGCGGATAGTTGGAATAGCGGGGGATAGAGCGTTCGATGCGTTTTTTAAGGTCGTTCACATCTACCAAAAGCGAATCGAGCACCCGGACGGGCAAACTGTCGCGTTCGGCGAGAATGCCTAGCAGCAAATGCTCTGTGCCCACATAATCATGTCCCAGTCGCCGGGCTTCTTGGCCACTCTGGTTGATGATTTGTTTGACGACTGGAGAGAATTTATTGTTCATTATCAAGGAGGATAGTATGTGGTCAGTAATGGGTGGGGTTTCTTAGATTGTACTTGGATGTGTTTTTCGTCCGACAATTTTAGGCGAATTGTTCCATACAAGCCAAGCTTTTGTAGTGTACTTTAACATTTTTTTCTGTGCTGGGTTCAGAAGGCCTGAATTATTGGATGAAAACAGATTCAAAATGGCAAAAACCCCGCCGAAAGATTTTCGACTGACAAGCCGTCAGGCCCAAATCGGGCTGCTCGAAATTTTTATTGAAAAAAAACGCGTAACCATTACATTTGCCTTCCCAAGAGCGTTTGAAATCATGTTTTTCAAACAAACAAAATTGACAATCAGCCGTCTATGAAATATCAGATTGATAAGCAGGAGCAGTATTCCGTTCTCACCCTTCATGAGGAGAACCTAAATTCGACCATTGCACCACAATTAAAGAGCGACCTTATTTTGCTATCGCAGGAAGGAATTCGCAATTTTATCTTGGATCTTTCCAATGTCAAATATGTGGACAGCAGTGGATTATCGGCCATTCTGACAGGCCACCGTATCTGGAAAGGCACGGGATCCTTTGTTCTGGCAGGGGAAATGAACCCAATGGTGACCAAACTCATCGAAATTTCCCGACTGGAAACCATCCTAACCATCATTCCAACCGTCAGTGAGTCCATTGACTATGTTATGATGGAAGAGTTGGAGCGGCAATTGGACGGGGAATAAACCCCATTGAATATCCGAAAAACAAAAGCGTTCTGTCAGTTGATACTGGCGGAACGCTTTTGTTTGGCGCCCCTTTTGTTTGCAATAATAAATTTTAACATAGGGGGTTAATGCAAAATCGAAGCAAGTTAAGTAACTTTATCCCAACGCTAAGGGACCGGTACTTTTCACCAAACTGCTCCGATTATGAATCAGATTGCATTTCGTTATGGCCTTTGGATGTTTTTTGGCCTCACTGCCTTTTTTTTGCTCATGCACATTTTTCACCTGAGCGAAAATTTCTACCTGCGCATTTTTAATGGTGTTATCCACCTGGGCCTGCTCTGGATGGCCCTGCGTGCTTGGAATCGCGAACATCATGAAGGCACCTCGGATGTTGCCTCGGGTGTGGTGGTAGGGATGTACACTTCTTTTATTGGGGTTGTTCCTTTTGCTTTCTTTATGGCCATATTTTTAGAGTTCAATCCTGAACTTTTGAACAGTATCAAGCAGCAAACGCCGCTGGCCGAATACCTCAACCCGATTACTTCCTGCTTTTTTATAGTGGTAGAAGCGATTGTGATCAGCTTGATTGGCTCTTATATCATGGTACGCATCATGGATGCGATCCGAGAGCGGGCATGAAGCGCTTGCTTTGCATCTTTCCGACATTGGAGGCCAACGGACCAGCATTTCCACACGTCTTTTGACTCAGTTGCTCAAGTGCAATTTCTAACTATGAAAAAAGTTAATCTGCTGTGGTTTTTATTGATCCTGCTTTCCTGTTCAAAACAAGCAAATCAAGAGGCTCCAACCGAGCAAACCGAGCTTTGTCCAGGCGCTATTTTGCACACTTTTTCAGTTCCCGGTGAAGTTGAAAATCTCAGCATTCAAGTACCCACCTGTTTTCGACTCGCAATTTTGCAAGGGATTGATTCAAGTGTGGGGGAGTTCATTTCTAGTGAGGTAGACCTTAAAATTACCTACGACATCGGGGTCTTGGCTGGGAATTATGTCAACGCCAATAGTCCGAACAAACAAATATTCCAGTCTGTCAACCAAGAATTTTGGTACGAATTTATTGACAACCACATGTGCTTCACGTTCCCCAATGCAGGACCAGCCAATTTTTTTGTTGAAGGCGATGCGTATTTTGCTGATGTACTTTTGATTATGAAATCGGTGCAAACCAACTGACGTTACAATAAAAAACCGGCTTGGCATGACTGCCAGGCCGGTTTTTTATGGGTGGCACGACTTTAAGCCGTGCCACCAATTTCTCCAGTTACATATTCGCGATTATTTCATCGCCAAATTCCGAACATTTCAGTTTCGTTGCGCCTTTCATCAAACGCTCAAAATCATAGGTCACGCGCTTCTTGCGGATGCTGCGCTCGATGCCTTTAACGATGAGTTTGGCTGCCTTGTCCCAACCGAGATACTCGAACATCATTACCCCCGAAAGAATTACTGATGATGGGTTCACCACGTCTTTGCCTGCATATTTAGGTGCAGTGCCGTGGGTAGCTTCGAAGATGGCGTGGCCCGTGAGGTAGTTGATGTTGGCACCTGGGGCGATCCCAATACCACCGACCTGTGCAGCGAGCGCATCGGAAAGATAGTCGCCGTTGAGGTTTAGGGTGGCCACCATGTCATACTCCGCCGGGCGGAGCAGGATTTGCTGGAGGAATGCGTCGGCGATGCTGTCTTTAACTAGCATTTTGCCGGCAGCGAGTGCGTCGGCTTGGGCTTTGTTGGCTGCTTCTTCGCCTTTTTCGGCTTTGATGCGGTCGTAAGCTGCCCAGGTGAATACGCGGTCGCCATATTCGCGCTCAGCAAGTTCGTAACCCCAGTCTTTGAATTTGCCTTCCGTGAATTTCATGATGTTGCCTTTGTGGACGAGCGTCAGTGATTTACGCTTGTATTTAAAGGCGTACTCCAGGGCAGCGCGCACGAGGCGTTCGGTGCCTTCTTTGGAAACGGGTTTGATGCCGATGGAAGAGGATTTTGGGAAGCGAATTTTATTCACGCCCATCTCGTTTTGCAAAAACGCAATCATCTTATCGGCTTCGGGCGTCCCTGCGAGGTATTCAATGCCTGCATAGATGTCTTCGGTGTTTTCGCGGAAGATCACCATGTCTACCAAACCAGGCTCTTTTACCGGGCTGGGTACCCCTTTGAACCACCGGACTGGCCGCACGCAAGCGTAGAGGTCGAGTTGTTGGCGCAGGGCTACGTTGAGCGAGCGGATACCGCCGCCTACCGGGGTGGTCAAGGGGCCTTTGATGGCAACCTTATATTCGTCGATGACCTTTAGGGTCTCGTCTGGCAACCAACTGCCGGTTTTGTTAAAGGCTTTTTCGCCTGCGAGCACTTCCTTCCACACGATTTTCTTTTTGCCTTTGAAAGCTTTTTCAACCGCAGCGTCGAGCACGCGCACGGAGGCGGCCCAGATGTCGGCACCGGTGCCGTCCCCTTCGATGAATGGGATAATTGGATCGTTGGGCACTTTTAGTTTGCCCCGTTTGATGGTGATAGCAGAACCTTGCATTGTTACAAGAGAGATTGTTGAATCCCGAGTTGTTCGGGAATGAATTAGAAAAGGAGCAGGACAAAAAGCCGTCCGTTTTTGAGCGGCGCGAAGGTAGGGAGGGTAGATGGAAAAATGAGGGATTGGCTTGAGAAAAAGGCTGCTCATTTACCAAAAAGGATGCCAATTGAAGGATTTCACCCAGTACGGGCTGAAAAAAATCGCGCCATGCCTTGTTTTTTCAAAAGCATTTCTACCTTTGCCCCCGGCCAGCGCGAGATTTAGCCCTTTCTGGAGTCTCTTTTTAATCTCTCCCGTGAACATGCACTCCACGCTCTGCGCAGGCCAATTGCCACAACCCACCCCGGCAAAAACCAATTTTTAGTTCACTCATCAGCAAACTCCTGTGGCAGGGCGTAGGTACATTGACCATGTGCCGCGAGCTGAAATTTTTAAAACATGACCGAAACAATTCCTTCCAGTCGACCTGAAAGACCTTCCTTACGCCGTTATTCGGCATTCTTTGCACTCCTTTTTGCAGCATTTGCTGCCACGGCTTTCAAGCCCATCAGCGTAAAGCCATCTCGTGCGGAAGACGCTGAGATGATGCAGTACCGCGAAGACATCATCGGTTACGCCCAAAATTTCCTCGGCCTCCGCTATCGGTACGCAGGACATTCGCCCAAGACAGGGTTTGATTGCTCGGGCTTTACAAACTACATTTTAAACGAATTTGGTGTAAAGGTTTCTACCTGTTCCACCACCCAATCGCGCCAGGGCCTCAAAGTGTCGCTTAACGATGTTTTGCCGGGCGACCTCGTGTTTTTTGGCAACCGCGGCCGCATCCAGCACGTGGCCATGGTTGTGGAAAAAACCGCTGAAGGCATTTTCTGCGTGCACAGTACCTGCAGCAGGGGCATTATTGTTGAAAATATCTCCACTTCCAAATACTGGAAACCTAAAATCCTATTCGCACGTGATGTGATCACGGGGCAGGCGGGCTAAGCGCCGCATCGAAGCAAAACGAGACCCAGTATGGAGAAAAGGGTTGCCCTTGTAAGGGGGCAACCCTTTGTTTTTGGCCAACCCATTGCCTTATTCGGGCAATAGGGTGGATTTCAATTGGCTAAATGCAGCACGGGCTTTTTGGGCGAAGGCCTTTACCTCGATATTTTCCGGGTCCAGGACTTCCATGCTGTACACAAACACGACAATTTCCTGATCTGAACTGCTGTTTGTCAGTAGCTCGAACATTCCTTGCTTGACCAACACCACGCTTCCGGTGTCGGGGTTGGCGGTGTCGCCCTGGAACATCCGGATGGCAGTCCCATTGCGATCTACTGCCCGAAAGGTGTGGATGTCAAATAAATCGAGGAAAAAATGCCCTTTGTTGGCAACCCAAAAGCTATCGGCAACAAAGGTCTTGTTGTATCTTGCTGGGTATGCTTTCATTTTGCCCAAGGGCGCAGGTTTGACCATGGAAAGGGTCTCGTTTGCAGGAGGGCTATATTTGTTGCGCAGGTAACCACAGGCAACAGCAAATAAGATAAGTCCCCAGGAAATTAAAGAGCTGAGCGCTTTTACGAAGGATGTAGCTTTTTTCATGGCAAGAAAAGCATTGGCGTGAAACAGTAAGGTGAAATGGTTTTTTGGGGCAGAAAGGGCAATGGCCTAGTGTTTTCGGTTGGGATGCCCAATTTTGCGGAGCACCTTCGATCGAAATAGCAACAAGATTGCCAGGCCGCAGATGAACGGGTAGATCATGAGCAGAGCGTTATTGGTTAAGAAATATGCCGCTGTGAACGCTTGAGGAGAGCTTGCAAAGGTTGTCAGACGAAGGCCTGCCCGCCCCTGGTTTTTCAGCTGCGTTGAGTCGAATAATGAACGGTTTTAAATTTGCCTGCAGGTGCAATTCATCCGTACGCGTATTACATTTGCATGGTCAGACGAAGGCCTTTCCGCGACCTTCTCAACATGGCCAGCCGGCTTCCCTCCGGCTGGCTTATTTGATGTAGCAAAAGTATACGCAACAAAATTTGATAACAAGACTTTTTGGGTTATTTTGAAATAATGTTTTTATTTAAATTTCTTATTTTGCAAATAATTTTGATTATTTTTTTATTCTAGAATATTATATTTTTATTTAAACGAGGGCGATTTTCTAGAAATCCATTACAGCTCGATTACCCGTCGGATCCAAGAATCCATACTGTATCCATTTTTATCTTGTTCGTATTTGGTATGGAACTGTCTGCAAAAGGCGATTTCGGCATCCTGCCGCTTTTCTGCGCTTACCTGTATGCCCAGTGGCTCGAATGCAATGGTGATGTTGTTGTGGTCGTAGTGCACCTTGCAACTCAATGCATGGTGTAAAATATATGCCTTGTTGCCCCATTTGATCATTTCAGGCCGGTAGGGATAGTCGTCGCCATAGACCTTACGTTGCTTCCAGAGTTTTTTACGCCAGATTTCCCGCAAGCCACTCCGAAGTTTCTGTAAATGGTATTTTTCTGCATAGACATCCATTTCTGTCTCGCTCAGTTCCATTGGCACCAGATTTAGCAGGTGCTCTGCCTTATGCTCTTCGGCATAAGCTTCGGCCTCCGAAAGGGAGGTTTTGGATTTTGCTTGAATTTCCAGGTATTTGGTTGCGTCGTCGTCCACCTTTTGAACCACGCAATAGCCCCCAATGATTCCACGGCTGTCGTAACCACAACTGATAAAACAGCCCTCAAAAAAACCGTTGCCATTATCGGTTTCAAGGTCAAAAATCGCATAGCTGGAGATCGACATGCCGGGGTCGCCGTAGGCAGTCAGGCACAATTTATTCTGTCGGATCCGGCTGATGCTGAACACGATGCTCTGTGCCAGCAGGTTTTTGTTGCGCGCGGCCACCTCTTGTTTGATGTACGGATATAGGGTTGCCCGGTATTGGTTGGGCTCTACCACCATAACCGATTGGAGGATGTGGTCGCGCTTTAGCCCGAAGTTGAGGATTCTGTACACCCCACTGATAAAAGTGAAGTTTTTGAGCAAACTGCCCTTTGCGTTCAGATTGGAAATGGACTCAATGATGCTCGGGCTGGTATAAAAATTGCGCCGCTGGAGCATGATGTACAACTTGAGGATGTTGCTCTCTTCTTGGCTCAGGCCAGGGGCTAGCAGTTCCTGGGAAAGGTTTTCATAGTGGTTGACCGCTTTAAAGGCGTGTTCCTTGGTGGTTTTGATCAGGATGGCTTCTGCTGTAACCGGATAGTGGCGGACGCTGACACTGAGCAAAATACCCCGAATCAATCGGTGGTTTGCGGTGCGTTGCAGGGTATCGGGCACCACCCCGATGAGGAAAAACGGGTTCTTGTCTTGGCTACCCTCCAGTTGCACACACAGCCAGCGCTTGTCCACGATGGAGGCATAGCCGTCATATTTGAGGTCGGCTCGGTGCGCCTCCATGTCTTCTGAAGAGATGTCGCCCAGTTTGTGGAAGCCCCATTCCCGTGCGGGGTATTTGTTGCCCAGGGGTTTGGTGTAGTTGATGCCTAGCACAAAAGTTCGGACGCCAAAGCTTTTCACGGAGAAATAGGCCCCGATATAGTAAGTCCATTGGTCCTCCTTAGGTGAGGTGTCGGCATCGCGACCGGTTTTTTCGCCTTTGTCGGGGGCATGGTATTTTTCAAAGGCATCCAGATTGTCAAAGCCCAGGTAGACGAAATAGCCGTACACGTATTTTTTGCCCACAAATTCAATTTCATCCAGCTCTGGGTTGACATCCAGTTCGTGTTTGCGTTTGTATAGGTAGTCGCCAAAGTTTACAGAGTCAACATTCTCCTTGATTTGGCGAAGCTCTTCCAGCATGGAATTGACTGGGGAGAGTTCTTGTGCTTCTGCGGGCATGCCTTCGGCCAAGGGAGGGTTTTCCAGCATCAGGGCCGCTACGGTTTTCAGGTTTTTTCTCTTTTTGGGGGCCCATTCCCCCATGCCATAAAACTTTGCGCTTCTGCCGGAATCAAGTGGCAGACCCAGGCCGACCATTTTTTCAATCAGCGCGTCGTATAGGTTTAGGAAGCTTGCTCGACTGATAGACTGGCGGACCAGCGGGTATTTTTTTTGGATGTCTTTCGAGTTGATTGGCATGGTGGAATCCTTAAAAAGCGGTTTTTATTTTTTCTGTACAAAAATGGGTATTTCTGGAAAAGTACAATAAAAATAATTTAACCGATATTGGGTGGAAAATGCGTGTTCGTCGAAAACTGGAATTGTATTGTTTGGCAAGTTTAAAAAAGTTGTCGCCGGCTTAAAAAAAATGGCTGCTTGCCGGGATTTGTTTCGGAAGCGGCTTTATCTTTGCACCCGCACTTGAAAAGGCTAATTAACAGCCGAATTAGCTCAGCGGTAGAGCAGCTGATTCGTAATCAGCAGGTCGAGGGTTCAAATCCCTTGTTCGGCTCCATTTTGTGA
>JALHPW010000206.1 GCA_022842255.1 Saprospiraceae bacterium
TTAGAAATGGGAGGCATTGGGTCGGGGTACAGGCCGTTCAACAACCACTTGGCCCAGGTTTCTTCCCTTAATGCCATCGTTACCAACCAATTGAAAGCACCCGATGCCACGATATCCATCGACTCCTCATTTTGCAATGTCGACAGCTTTACGGTGTACTTGAGCATTTGCAACCAAGGCAGGGCGGGGTTAACGGCTGGTATGCCCATCAGTTTTTACAATGGCGACCCTACTTCAGGCCCAGCAGCCCTGTTGTTTCCGCCCGTTTTGTTAAACGAAGCTATTCCAGAGGGTAATTGCAAAAGCATTCAACTGAACATTCAAGCCATCTACAACACGAATATTTTTGCAGTGGTAAACGACGACGGAAGCCTTCCACAGCCATTCGACCTGAGCACCGACTTCCCTGCCACAGACCAAGCGGAGTGCCGATATGAAAACAACATGACCTTTTTTTCCATCCAGCACCAGTCTCCCGTGCTTGACCTTGGTCCCGATATTACGATGTGTAAAAGCTCTGTAACAAGCCTTTCGGCCAGCCCAGGATTCCAAAAATATCGATGGCAGGACGGGTCTACAGCACAGCATTTTACCGCTTTTTCCCCGGGTAAATATTGGGTCAATGTCCTGGATGCCTGTGGCTTTGTACAGTCTGACACCATAAACATTCTCCTCAACACCATTGATACGCTCAATTTGCCTGAGTCTATCGCGGTATGTGCAGGAACACCGACCCAACTTTCCGCCTCCGGTTTTACCAAATATGCCTGGGCGCCAGCCAACGTGGTGAACTGCACCAATTGTGCAACGGTTGATATCGTAAGCCCTCAATCGGTTACTATTTATCTAACTGCTTCACAAAATGATTGCTTTGTAACCGATTCCGTACAGGTTACCATAAACCCCGCACCCACGCTCAGCTTATTGGCCAAAGATGGCGAATGTAACACGCCTGCCTCGATTGCAGCATTGGTGCAGGGAACTGGGCCGTTTGAATTCTTATGGTCGGACTTAAGTATGGATTCGGTTTTGACAAGCAACCAATCTGGCACCTATTCTGTTGAAATCACGGATCAAAATGGCTGTACGACCAGTCAATCGGCAAGTGTCACCATCCAGAACTCCATGCAAGTTTCGGCCAATGCCAGTGGACCAGACTGCGCAAATGCTTCAACAGGTTTGGTAGACCTAAGCGTAAGCGGAGGCGCGTTACCCTTGGAGTTCCTTTGGTCAAACAATTCGACGACCGAAGATTTAAGCAACGTACCAGCGGGTACCTACACGGTTATAACAACCGATGCCACTGGTTGTAGTAAAGAGATTTCGGTAACCTTGAGTGCCCCTGCACCCATCGTTTTGACCGCACAAACCATCCACCCAAATTGCGCAAATGAAACCTCCGGGGCAATCGACCTAACAGCCTCGGGGGGAACGGGGAACCTGAGTTTTGACTGGTCCAACAGCTCCAACCTCGAAGACTTGAATGGAATACAAGCAGGTGTCTACACGGTCGTCGTCACTGATGCCAACGGATGCACCCTAGCCTTGGGCGATACCTTGCTCGCCCCACCCGCCATCTTATTGAGTGTGCAATCAACCGCTCCCAAGTGCGCGAATGAAGCCTCCGGAGCAATCGACCTAACGGCCTCAGGTGGCACGGGGAACCTGAGCTTCGACTGGTCAAACAGCTCAAATCTCGAGGACTTGAACGGGCTGCAGGCGGGGATCTACACGGTCGTGGTTACCGATGTCAATGGATGCACCCTAGCCTTGGGCGATACCTTACTCGCCCCACCGGCCATCCTATTGGCCCTACAATCAACCAATCCCCAATGCGCAAATGAAGCCTCCGGCGCGATTGACCTGACGGCCTCGGGTGGCACGGGGAGCCTGAGCTTCGACTGGTCAAACAACTCCAACCTTGAAGACTTGAACGGGCTGCAGGCGGGGATCTACACGGTCGTGGTTACTGATGCCAACGGATGTGCCTTAGCCTTGGGCGATACCCTGCTCGCACCACCAGCCATCGTGTTGAACCTGCAATCAACCAATCCCCAATGCGCAAACGAAGCCTCTGGCGCGATTGACCTGACGGCCTCGGGTGGCACGGGGAGCCTGAGCTTCGACTGGTCAAACAACTCCAACCTCGAAGATTTGAACGGGCTGCAGGCGGGGATCTACACAGTTGTCGTCACCGATGCCAATGGATGTACCCAAGCCTTGGGCGGTTCCCTGCTCGCCCCACCGGCCATCGTTTTGGCCATGCAATCAACCAATCCCCAATGCGCAAACGAAGCCTCTGGCGCGATTGACCTGACGGCCTCAGGTGGCACGGGGAACCTGAGCGTCGACTGGTCTAACAGCTCCAACCTCGAAGATTTGAACGGGCTACAGGCGGGTGTCTACACGGTCGTCGTCACCGATGCCAATGGGTGTACCCTAGCTTTAGGCGACACCCTGCTCGCCCCACCGGCCATCGTGTTGTCCATGCAATCAACCAATCCCAAATGCGCGAATGAAACTTCCGGCGCAATCGACCTAACGGCCTCCGGTGGCACGGGGAACCTGAGCTTCGACTGGTCAAACAACTCCAACCTTGAAGACTTGAACGGGCTTCAGACGGGGATCTACACGGTTGTGGTTACTGATGCCAACGGATGCACCTTAGCCTTGGGCGATACCCTAGTCTCCCCAGCGGCCATGGTTTTGGACCTGCAATCAACCGTCCCCAAATGTGCAAATGAGGCCTCCGGGGCGATTGACCTGACGGCCTCGGGCGGAACGGGGAGCCTGAGTTATGAATGGTCCAACAGTGCCATCCTCGAAGACTTGAATGGAATACAAGCAGGTATCTACACGGTCGTCGTCACCGATGCCAACGGATGTACCCAAACCTTGGGCGATACCCTGTTCGCACCACCAGCCATTGTTTTGTCCCTGCAATCAACCGACCCCCAATGCGCAAATGAAACTTCCGGGGCAATCGACCTAACGGCCTCGGGTGGCACGGGCAACCTGAGCTTCGACTGGTCAAACAGTTCCAATCTCGAAGATTTGAACGGGCTGCAGGCAGGTATATACATGGTTGTCGTGACCGATGCCAACGGATGCACCCAAGCCTTGGGCGACACCCTCGTCTCCCCCCCAGCCATGGTTTTAGCGCTTCAAAAAACAGATTTGAATTGTTTGGGCGGGGCGGGCAGTATTGAAGTAACGGTTGGCAATGGCGTTTCGCCTTTTTCATTCCTTTGGTCGAACGGCGAAACCACGCAGGACATTACCATAGTGCAGGCTGGCAACTATATGCTTACAGTGACCGACTCGAACCACTGTACCGCAATCGGCGATGCGGAGGTAGTTCAATTCACAGCCCCAACAGGGGTTTTGGTGGCAGATTCGGTTCGATGTTTTGGGGAGGCCAATGGGGCAATCCAGATTATTTCAAGCTCGGGGGGGACTCCTCCCCTAACCTATTCAATTGACAATCAAAACTTTGTTTCGTCCCCTGAATTTGAAAACCTAACAGCGGGCATGTATCAAGTGATCATTCGGGATGCCGTTGGGTGCACCTTTACGAGTTCGGTAGCGGTAATGCAACCGGCCCAGATTGCTGTAATCTTGACGGGCGATACCCTCGTTTTTGCCGGAGCGATGGCCGTATTGCAGGCTACCCTACAACCCGATGGGCTTGCGGCGCAAATCGAATGGTCGGCAAACGGAATTGGTTTTGCGCAAGACCAGCTGATTCATTCCATGGCCTTGTACGAAAACACAAGTTTTCAAATCCACGTGGAAGCCCCAAACGGTTGTACCACAGAAGATACTTGGTTAGTACTTGTAGACGAAGGCCATAAAATCTATGCCCCGAACATCTTTTTTCCGGAAAGCGATGACGAGCGGAATCGGATGTTTACGTTATATTCCGATTTGAGTGTTCGGGAAATTGAATCCCTTGAAATTTTTGACCGATGGGGGAATCTGATTTTTTCCAGGCAACACCTTTCGCCCAACAGCGAAACAGAAGGCTGGGACGGTACCTTCCGGGGCAAACCTCTTGGTCCATCGGTATTTGTTTGGAGTGCGAAAATCATTTTCAAGGATGGTACTACAGGGGTAAAAAAAGGGGAAGTCACACTGATACGATAAAAGACAAGCCCACCTTGGATAACCCATCAGGTGGTGGGAATTTCATTCGGAGAAACACAAATCGCACATAAATTTTCCATTCCTGTTTGGAAAATAGCGCAAAGTCGGATTACCTTTGCAACCGTTTTGGGAAAAGGTAGTGAAAATTCGTCCTTTTTTCATTGATTTTGAACGAGTTACATAAATTTTAGCAAGAATAACGGTATGCCAACCATCAATCAACTTGTGCGGAAAAGCCGCGAAAAGGTGGAGTATGCGAGCAAGAGCCGAGCGCTCAATTCAAGCCCGCAGAAGCGTGGCGTATGCACCCGTGTGTACACCACCACGCCGAAAAAGCCTAACTCGGCCCTCCGCAAAGTAGCGAAGGTGCGCCTTGTGAACGGCCTTGAAGTCATTTGCTACATCCCTGGAGAGGGCCACAACCTGCAAGAGCACTCCATCGTGCTGGTGCGCGGTGGTCGTGTAAAAGACCTTCCAGGGGTACGTTACACCATCGTGCGCGGTGCGCTCGACACGGCTGGCGTGCAAAAACGCAACAAAAGCCGCTCTAAATACGGCACCAAGCGTCCTAAGAAATAAAATCCAATGTGGTCAATGTGATAATGTGGTCAATGCGACCAACCATCACATTGACCACATTATCACATTGACCACATTCATTCAATTTAACAATGCGTAAGCACAAACCGAAACCTCGAGTATTGGCCGCAGACCCGCGTTATAACGACACGATGGTAACACGTTTCGTCAATAACCTTATGTGGGACGGCAAGAAGAGCGTTGCATTTGGTATTTTCTACGATGCCCTTGACATCGTGAAAAGCCGCACCAACGAGGACGAGTTGCAAATCTGGAAGAAAGCACTCAACAACGTTATGCCACAAGTGGAAGTCCGCAGCCGCCGTGTAGGGGGCTCTACCTTCCAAATCCCGACTGAACTCCCTGCCAACCGCAAGGTGTCTATCGGTATCAAGTGGATGATCAAATACGCCCGTACCCGTAGCGGTAAAGGCATGGCCGAAAAACTCGCTGCCGAAGTAATGGCTGCCGCCAAAGGCGAAGGCAACGCAGTGAAAAAACGTGAAGACGTACACAAAATGGCTGAAGCGAACCGCGCTTTTGCCCACTTCCGTGGACGTTAAGCGAGGCTAAACCACCGCCCTACCGCCGAAGATTGCAGCTCCCGCATTGTGTTTGGGAAAGCAATTTTCGGCGGTATCGGCATTTTTAGAGGTTTTGAAAATCAGGCACTGTTTTTGACTTTCAAAATTTTCCTAAAATCGAAAGGGTTTACTCAAAATTAACATTCAACCAAGCAGAAAATCTGCCCTAGGCAGCGATACTTTGTTCTGAATGTATGTTTTGAAGCCCAATTAATTACTCAATTTCTCTCACACAATCATTAAAGTACAAAGTCATGGCAACGGACCTTCGGTTTACCCGGAATATTGGTATCGCCGCCCACATTGATGCGGGCAAAACGACTTTCACCGAGCGCACGCTCTTCTATACAGGTGTAAACCACAAAATCGGCGAAGTGCACGAAGGTGCCGCTACGATGGACTGGATGGAGCAGGAGCAGGAGCGCGGTATCACCATCACCTCTGCTGCTACCAAGTGCCAGTGGACGGTGGACGGTCAACAATACGACTTCAACATCATCGACACCCCTGGGCACGTTGACTTCACCGTAGAAGTAAACCGCTCCTTGCGTGTACTCGACGGCTTGGTGTTCCTCTTTTCGGCAGTAGATGGTGTAGAACCACAGTCCGAAACCAACTGGCGCCTGGCCGACAACTATAAAGTGCCACGTATCGCGTTCGTCAACAAGATGGACCGCGCTGGCTCTGACTTTATGATGGTGGTAAAGGACATGAAAGCCAAACTCGGCTCGAATGCCATCCCACTTCAAGTGCCTATCGGCTCGGAGCACAATTTCAAAGGCGTGGTTGACCTCGTTATGGGCAAAGCCGTTGTTTGGAACGAGCACGACCAGGGCATGACCTACACGGAAATTCCAATCCCAGACGATTTGAAAGAAACCGTGCAGGAACTCCGCCAGCAACTCATCGAAGAAGTAGCTGGTTATGATGACAAACTGCTCGAAAAATTCTTCGACGACCCAGATAGCATCACCGTGGAAGAAATGCGCGCTGCTGTTCGTGCCGCTGTTTGCGATTTGAAGATGACGCCTGTAATGTGCGGCTCTGCATTCAAAAACAAAGGCGTACAAGCTTGTCTTGACGCTGCTTGCTACTTCCTTCCAGCACCAACGGACATCCCAGCTGTAACGGGTACCGACCCAAAAACAGACCAGGAAGTGTCCCGCAAACCCGATGTGAAAGAGCCATTTACGGCTTTGGCATTCAAAATCGCGACCGACCCATTCGTGGGCCGCTTGTGCTTTATCCGCGTGTACTCGGGCAAACTGGACGCTGGTTCCTACGTACTGAACACCCGTACGAACGACAAGGAGCGTATCAGCCGCTTGTACCAAATGCACGCCAACAAGCAAAACCCGATTGATTCGGTAGAAGCTGGCGACATCGCAGCTGCTGTAGGTTTCAAAGACATCCGCACAGGTGATACCCTTTGCGACGTCAACCACCCAATCGTGCTTGAAAGCATGGTGTTCCCAGAACCGGTAATCGGTCTGGCCGTTGAACCCAAAACGCAGAAAGACCTCGACAAACTCGGTATGGCCTTGAACAAACTCGCCGAGGAAGATCCAACTTTCCGCGTGAAGTACGACGAAGACACCAACCAAACCGTTATCAGCGGCATGGGTGAGTTGCACTTGGAAATCATCGTGGACCGTTTGCGTCGCGAATTCAAGGTAGAATGCAACCAGGGCGCCCCACAGGTAAACTACAAAGAGGCTTTGACCAAAACCACTACACACCGCGAGCGCTTGAAAAAGCAAACCGGTGGTTCGGGTCTCTTCGCAGATATGGAATTTGAACTCGGCCCAGCCGATGAGGAATTCCTCAACAGCGACGATTTCAAAAGCGGCAAGAAAAAACTTCAGTTCGAGTGGGGCATCGTGGGTGGTGCTATCGACAAGAACTACCAGAAGCCTATTCACGACGGCTTTACGCAGATGATGAACAACGGTATCCTCGCAGGGTACAACATCGACTCGATGAAGGTAAAGGTAATCGACGGTGGCATGCACGCCGTTGACTCCAAGCCAATCGCGTTTGAGTTGTGCGCCAAAGAAGGTTTCCGCGAAGCTGCGCCAAAATGCAAACCACAAATCATGGAGCCAATCATGAAACTTGAGGTGATCACACCAGAAGATTATGTTGGTCCGGTTATCGGCGACTTGAACCGCCGTCGTGGCTTGCCAAAAGGTCAGGAAGGTCGTATGGGTGGCGCAGTGGCCATCCAGGCAGAAGTGCCCCTTTCTGAAATGTTCGGCTATGTAACCCAACTTCGTACCCTGACTTCCGGTCGTGCTTCGAGCACCATGGAATTCAGCCACTACGCTCCACCACCAGCGAGCGTTTCCGATGCTGTAATTGCAGCTGCTAAAGGCGGCAAAGGGTAAGGACGTACGATTTACGAGGTTCGATTTACGATTTACGAGATTCGATTTACGATTTTTATGGCTCCCGGCAGTGCGTTTGCGCTGTCGGGAGTTTTACTATAGTGTCATGCCTACGGCATTTTTTTCTATTGTGTGCTCCCCCTTGGTTAGTTGAAATTATTTATGGAGGAAACTCGCCAGCCCCTTGTATTATTCCTTTTTATCCCATAATTTTATAATATTCATTTTATACCAAAACACGCTAATCATGGCTAACACCTACCATCAAATCTACATTCAGGCCGTATTTGCGGTCAAATTCCGGAAAGGTCTAATCCTGCCGACTTTCAGACAAGCGCTCTTTGGCTATATCGGCCAAACCATCAACGACCTT
>JALHPW010000207.1 GCA_022842255.1 Saprospiraceae bacterium
ATCAGCGCGAGCGTGGCTGCCTCATCTTCGGCATTGGTATCTTCAAAATCTTGGTCTGGACTGTGGAAATTGTAGATTTCTTTCAAATCCTCAAAACCCGCATCGGCCAGTTCAAAACTCATTTCAAGGATAATTTGCCGGAGTTTGCGGGTTTCTACTTTGTTGAATTTATGGTTGCGGAACATCCGGTCAAGCAGTCGAACCATATCGACCCGTGCCGCCTGGTGTTTCTCCACCAGGGGCCTCATTTCGAGTGTTGCACGTTGTTGGAGGCGCCGACCTAGTCCGTCGAGCACTTGAATTTGCTCCCGCGTTTCCGCGATTTTTTTGGTGAGGCGGTTGAATTCCTTTTGCTGCGGACTGAGCAGTTTTTTGTCCGTTCCTTTTCCGACTACAACTGCTGCTTCGGGATTTTTCTTCATGGTGGATGTAATAAACAAAGGTCTGTAAACCCGGTAAAATCACAGCAGTAATTTACTTCCCAACTTAATACTTGAACCTATCAAACCCAAACCCGACACCCTTCCGTACAATTCTGACAAATATCAATCTGGTCGCGGCCACGCAGAATCGCGCGGCGAAAAGCGTAGTATGCGGGTGAATGCCAGAGCGCAGAAAACGAAGCCGTTTTTAAATCGCCGAGGCGGTGCTGGGCGTCTTTATCAAAACAACAGGGCACCACAAGGCCATCCCAGGTGATTACGCAGGAATGCCAGAGTTTCCAGCAATGCGGGTCGAGCGCATGTTTCACCGTCCAATTCCCGGCTGAAGTTTGGCGATAACGGGCATAGCGGTCGAGCGTCGGAATGAGCGGATTACCTTGTTGATAATCATAGACTTGTGCGGATTTTAGCTTTACCTCATCCACGCCAATTTCGCGGGCCAGGCGCTGGATTTCCCCGATTTGATGCTCATTGGGCCGCACCACCAGGAATTGAAAAATGACGTGCGGAGTTCGACTTTTCAGCGTTTTTTTCCAGCGCACCACGTTCCGCGCGCCTTCCAGCACCGTGTCAAGTTTTCCGCCAATGCGGTACTGCTCGTAGGTTTCCTGCGTAGTGCCGTCCACCGAAATAATGAGACGATCTAGACCCGATTCCACAGTTCGCCGGGCGTTTTCGTCGTCGAGAAAATGCCCATTGGTACTAGTGATGGTGAAGATTTTTTTCCGGTGGGCGAATTCCACCATCTCCAAAAATTTGGGGTGGATATACGGCTCGCCCTGAAAATAGAAAATGAGGAAAAGTAAATCGCGGTGCAGTTCCTCGATGGTTTTTTGAAAAAAATTCGCCTTCAAATTCCCCGTTTCGCGGGTAAAAGCCCTAAGCCCACTGGGGCATTCCGGGCAACGTAAATTGCAAGCCGTGGTGGGCTCGATGCTCACCGAAACCGGGAAACCCCACTGCACAGCCCTCCGGGTCCATTTGGAAACATAATAACTGGCCAGCACTTGGGTGAAATTCCAGATGCGGCGCGGGGTTAGTTTGGAGAGGAAATTTAGGGTATTATGGAAGTATATCCGCATGGGGTAAAGATAGGTCTGTGCATACAGTTCACTCAATCAGATACCTATCTGAATTAGCCGGAAGTACATTTCAATCAATGTTGGATAGTGCCAAAGACAAAGTTTCTACCTTTCAAACAAAATTATAGCCATGTATATCAAATCTATTTCACCATTACTAGTCCTGTTTACGTTTTGTACAATAGCCACCTTTGCCCAAGTTCCAGTAAAATCTTGGGAGAATTTATCTGGGCCAGATGGCGGCAACATACTTCAATTTGATACCGAGGATGGTATCCTGTACGCCTTGACGTACGGAGGTATTTATAAAAGTGAAAACGCTGGGGAAACCTGGTCATTTCTTGAGGGTTCACGAAATGTGGCAGACCGTTTTTCAAAATTAGAAGTAGAAGCAGGGGTGCTTTATGTATTAACCGGCAAATCGGCTATTTCCAGAAGTCTGGATATGGGTGCTACCTGGAAAACAATCCTCCAAAAGTCAATGCTCATTGATTCCTTTCCTGCCGGCAGTAGTGGAATGATTGCCTATGGGGATACGATTCTGGCTATTTCGGCGTCCACGATTTTCCGCTCAACCAATCGGGGCGACACCTGGCAAAGCACTCAAGTTCCCGACAATTATTTTGCCCAAAGCTTCAAGGGCTTCGCCAAACAGGGGTCGAGTATTTTAGTAGCCCATGGCTCAACCATCCTAAAATCGAAAGATGGTGGATTGAGTTGGGAGCACAACTTTACCGCAGGTTTCAAATTTGCCGATATGGAAGTGGTAGGTTCGGCTGTGTATGCATTGTACGATGGATTCCCACGATTGCTCCGTTCCTACAATGCCGGAGAAACCTGGGATAAAATCGATGCAGATTCGATTCAGTTTGGTCAATATAACAATGAAACCAGCGACTGGATTACGGGCATAGATGATAAGATATTTTACGGGTCAGACTATGGCTGTATTCACGGTGGTGTTCAAATGTTTCAGTCCTTCGATGCTGGTGACAATTGGGCTACCAGCACCCGAAACGGCCTGCGGCGCCATGCATTAAACGACCTTAAAGCACTTCCCCAATCCTTACTTGCAGGGACCGAGCAAGGGGTTTTTCTCTCCCAAGACGATGCAATTTCTTTTCAACCTTTCCATCAAGGGATGAATGCGACGGTGGTGCACTCTCTAAAAAAAATGCCCAATGGGCGTTGGTGGGTTAATACGCAACAAGGGATTTTCGCTTCTGAAGATGCAGGACAAACCTGGGACCTGCGGTTTGCGGGAGAATTGGAAAATCCATGTTATGGTTGGTGGGAACAAATTTTGTTTACCGATACCCGCATGATTCGAATGAAATACGACCAGTATACCCATGTTTGGATTTCCGATAATGGAGGAGACACCTGGACAGAAATCCCACCAACCGAATTATTCTGGTCTCCTGAAATTTATGCTTCAAGTGGGATTATTTGGATGTCGGTGGGTACGAGGCTATTTAAGATGACCAATGCAGAACAGACTTTTACAGAAGTAATCCCTCCTGCAGAGGGCTATATTTATAACCTCAAGGTGGCTGGCGATAGAATAATGCTTGTGATTGGCCAACAAAGATATTTATCAGACAATCAAGGAGATACGTGGGAAAACATGAGCACAACAACTGAAAATGGACAGAAGGTGGGACATCCTATTTATATCGATACGGAATCACTATTTGCCCTATCCTTACCCTTTGAAGACACCCTACTGGTTTACAATTTCAAGGAGGGCAATTGGAAGCCTTATTTCCCAGTCATTGAAGGAGAAACCTTGAACTATTGGGAAGTTAAAATGCTGAAAACAGAAAATGGCCTCCGATGGATGGCTGTACGTGGGCGCGGTTTGTATTATTCCTCCCTTGCCGAACCTGAAATATGGTATCCCTTTGCACCAGCACTTCCATTCCATTCCCCAACAGCCATATCCATGGATTTTTCTACGCAAGAGCTGTGGGTGGGAACGGACGGCGCGGGCATTTACAAGACCCAATTCCAATTGGAACAAGCAGAATTGCCAGCTTTAGGCTTTGGAGTCTTTCCCAATCCTTCTCCGGGGGAAAGCACGCTATCTTCCCAAATATTTTATTCGGAAAAAATTATGCTCCGAGTATTCGATGCCTCTGGTAGGCTCCTCAACGAGGAAGCACTGCCCCCTGGACAGGTTTGGGATATAAACATGCCTTACTTGCCCACTGGAATGTACATTTGGCAAATCGCCACCTCATCGGGAACGGTTGCACTTAAATGGCTAAAAAACAGTTAGCCCAGGCTAACTGGACCATCAAGGCCTCGCACTTCCCAAATCGCACCTCGCACCTCCTACCCCTCCACCAAAGTCCCAACAGATTTCCCCAACACGATATCCGGCAAATTCCCCGGCGTGTTGATGTCAAATACAATGATGGGCATGTTGTTTTCCTGGCAGAGCGTGAAGGCCGTCATGTCCATGACCTCAAGCCCGAGACTGATGACTTTTGCGAAGGTGAGTTTGTCAAACTTAACCGCCATGGGGTCTTTTTCAGGGTCGGCGGTATAAATCCCGTCCACCCGGGTACCTTTCAGGATGGCGTGGGCACCTATTTCGTTGGCGCGAAGCGCAGCGGCAGAGTCGGTGGTGAAAAACGGGTTGCCAGTACCGGCAGCGCAAATCACCACGCGGCCTTTTTCCAGGTGTCGGATGGCGCGGCGCCGGATATAAGGCTCGGCCACACTTTCCATTTTCAAGGCGGTCATCATTCGGGTCTGTACGCCGATGCTTTCAAGGGCGCTTTGGAGCGCGAGGCCGTTGATGACCGTGGCGAGCATCCCCATGTAATCGCCCGTCACGCTTTCGATTCCGGTACCGTCTGATTGGATGCCCCGAAAAATATTTCCCCCGCCAATCACCACGGCCACTTCGACCCCCATATCGCGCAACTGCTTGATTTGCAGGGCGTAATGTTGAAGCATCTCCGCGGTGATGCCAAACTTTTGATTGCCCATCAGGCTTTCGCCCGAAAGTTTGAGGAGAATGCGGTGGTATTTCAGTGCGCCCATGGTATGTATTTGAATGTGGTCCTTCCGTCGCGTTTTTCGCTTGGGTGGGTGAGGCCGCAAAGGTCAAAAACGTTTCGGACTTTTGGCGGTTGACTTTTGACTTTTGACCATTGACTATTGGCCGTTGACTTTTGACCGTTGGCTATTGACCATTGACTATTGGCCGTTGACTTTTGACCGTTGACTTTTGATTCGCTCAAAGAGAATGTGCCAGTCAACGGTCAACGGTCAGCGGTCAAAACGCTTCCCCAAGCGTAATATACACCCCAGAATTACCCTTGCCATCCCCAAAACCATAATCGACCCGAAGGTGTAGTTTTTGCCGACGATCAAATTCCACACGTAACCCGATGCCACCATTGGGTCGAAATTTGGCAGTCTCCCCAGCTTTGCCAAACACCGTTCCGCCGCCCCCAAAAACCACGCCCTTGAAGCGCCAAACCACCGGAAACCGAAACTCCGCCTGGGCAATCAGCATGTTTTTATCGCGGTACCTGCCCAGCGGATAGCCGCGCAAACGACTGGGGCCGCCAATCTGTGGAAGTTGAAAAAAAGGCACATTACCTGCCGTAAACATTGCAATTCCATTCACAGCCAACACCGATTTCCCCAAGGGAAAATACCGCGCCATGTCGATAGAGCATCGGACGAATTTAAAATCACTGCCCGTAAGCCGGTGTTCGGCGGTAAACGCAACCTCCGTAATCCAACCCGTTCGAGGATAAAAGGCATTGTCGCGCGTATCTGAAATCCAGATGGGGCCTACCGAGGAAGTGACCCCACCTGCAGCGCCTGCGACGGCTTTTTGCTCGATTTCGCCCCCAGGCGAGGAAGAAGCAATGGTGTAATCTTCCCAAAAAACGCGCAAGCCAAGCAGGTGTCTTGACTGCACCCGTTTGGCAGCCGTGAGGCGCACCCTGGGGAATCTGGCCGTGTAGGTCTCTTCGTAGTTGCTCGGATGCTCGTTTCCAACGCCAAAATAGCGGTACAGGTACCGATACCAGGCTACTTCCCCATATACCCGGTAACGGTTGCGGTTACTCAGCCATTGAAACGGGAAAGAAATCAGGAGCTGTTTGTTCTGCGTGTAAGAAAAATTAAAGCTCAGGTTCGAGCGGCGGGGTCGCGTCGGAAAGGTAATGATGCCCGCTGCACCCACTCCCCAACGCGTATCAGGGGTGTAAAAAGCAAGCGGGACCCCAAAGAAACTGAGTGAGGAATCTCGTCGGGTTTCATGGCGCACAGAGTCTATGGGGGACACTTGTGCCGCTAATTTGCCAGCATGGAGCCATGGGCAAAAAGCCAGAAGCAGGAGGGATTTGAATTTCATAAAGGACAGTGGCCGTAGCCAAAACGCCGCAAAGGTCGTGGAAAGCGGCCCACAATCTATTACGAAACTTTGGAGTGGTACGGATTGATTTTCGAGTAAATCCGCGAATCCAAAAACGTTCCTTCGAAGTAAAAATTCTCCCGAAAATATGCCTCCTGCACAAAACCGTGTTTCTCTAAAATCCGCCCGGAAGCGTCGTTTAAAGGGTCGGTATTGGCCTCAATGCTATGAAAATCAAGGACTTTGAAACAGTATTCGATGGCTGCCGTCATCGCTTCGTCCATGATACCCTGCCGCCAGTAGTCGGCGTTGAGCGTGTAGCCGATTTCCACCCGGTGGTTCACCTTGTCCATCCGCCAGAAGCCGAGGGTGCCAATCAGCCATTCCGGCTGTTCGTGCAGGCAGATGGCCCAGTTCACCGCTTCATTTTGCTGGTAAGTCTGCAAGTAGTTTTCAATCTGCTGCTGCGCCTCACTGATGTCCTGCTGCGGGCGCTTGCCGATGTATTGCATCACGCGCGGGTCGGAACGTATTTTGAAAATGGCCGGGGCATCATCCGGGGTGACTTCTCGGAGGAGGAGGCGTGGGGTATGTAGGGTGGGGAATTGGGTGAATTTTACTTCGAGCATGGAGGTAGGATAATGAAAGGGGGTTAATATCGGTGTTCTGTTCCGTCTGGCGTAATGCCGATTATTCCTGCAACTATCAAGAGTAAAAACATTCCCCACCAAAGGCAAACACCCAAAATAGCCAAATGAAACACTGAAAAAATACTTAGCCAAAGGTTTCGAAGCATAATAGACCGCAATAGCCAATTTAGCAATACGGCCAACCGAAGAAGTCCAAGAAAAAGCAACAAACCTAATGCCCAGAAAAAACAGCCCGTTAGTGCCTCATTACGGTTAAAACAAACAGCTATAAAGACGACCAAACATGTAAGCCCAAGATCACAGAAGAACTGGAAGAGGTATCGCTTTCTATATTTTTCAAATGAAAACATGGGGGGACATTTTCCTCCGATACTGCCCACCATCCCGATTTCCTTCGTCATCGGGATTTCCGGCCAATTCGTTTTGATTACATATTCCGCCGGTATTGGCCTCCAACCTCATACAAGGCATTCGTAATCTGTCCCAAAGAACAAACCTTCACTGCTTCCATAAGTTCCGCGAAGATGTTGCCATTTTCAACCGCCACCTTTTGCAGTTTGCGGAGCGCCGCACCGGCTTGAAGGGCATTGACCTCGTGCAGGTTTTTCAAGGTCTGGATCTGCGCTTCTTTTTCCCATTCTTCGGCGCGGATGACCTCGCGGGGAAGGATGGTAGGCGAGCCGTCCTTGCTCAGGAAGGTGTTGACCCCAATGAGCGGTAGTTCGCCCGTATGTTTTTGCATTTCGTAGTACAGGCTTTCTTCCTGGATTTTGCCGCGCTGGTACATGGTTTCCATCGCGCCCAATACGCCGCCACGCTCGGTGATTCGGTCGAATTCCAGCAGCACGGCCTCTTCCACC
Organism: Saprospiraceae bacterium; assembly: GCA_022842255.1. Lineage (GTDB taxonomy): Bacteria > Bacteroidota > Bacteroidia > Chitinophagales > Saprospiraceae > M3007. Next base: position 7,420 of record JALHPW010000207.1, read on the forward strand.
AAATCAGTCAATTCTTCAATGATGAATGCGCCCTGCAAAGGGTTTTCGTTTTTCGCCAGACCCAGTTCCTTATTGATAATCAACTGAATGGCCATTGCCCGACGCACGGATTCTTCCGTCGGCGTGGTGATGGCTTCGTCGTAGGCATTGGTGTGCAGCGAGTTGCAGTTGTCGTAAATCGCGTACAGTGCCTGCAAGGTCGTCCGAATGTCGTTGAACGCGATTTCCTGCGCGTGCAGACTCCGGCCAGAAGTCTGGATGTGATATTTGAGCATCTGGCTGCGCTCATTTGCACCGTATAACCGCTTCATTGCCTTTGCCCAAATCCGTCGTGCCACGCGACCAATCACCGCATACTCCGGGTCGATGCCGTTGGAAAAGAAGAAGGAGAGGTTCGGTGCAAAATCATCCACATTCATGCCCCGTGAGCGGTAATATTCCACAAACGTGAAACCATTGCTCAGCGTAAAGGCCAACTGCGAAATCGGGTTCGCGCCCGCCTCCGCGATGTGGTAGCCGGAAATGGACACTGAATAAAAATTGCGGACCTTATTTTGAATGAAATATTCCTGCACGTCGCCCATCACCCGCAGCGCAAATTCGGTGCTGAAGATGCAGGTGTTCTGCGCCTGGTCTTCTTTCA